>DAOURL010000118.1 GCA_030625165.1 Methanosarcinales archaeon
GAATCTAACCGCGGGGGACGCAGAGGAACGCGGAGGATGATAACAACTCTGCGAACCTCCGCGTGCTCTGCGGTTATTTTTCTTGCCAGAAAGCACAGGATCGCAATCAGGAGACCAATCAGCATACCTGAGTAGTTACCATTATTGCAAATTTATTCATGATCGAACGCCCCTGTAAGTGGTTATGTGATTGCGCGTGTCACTGTACCATAACCACTGTTCTTATGCATCCGGCTGGAGCGATGTTGATAATAGAGCATCTCCTGCAAACGATGGGACCGCTGCGATTTGAACGCAGGTGTCGGCGCCCCGGACGCCGAAGGATGGACCAAGCTACCTCACGGTCCCTCGGTGATGATCAATAATACGGCGAGAACGCATCAACCAGTTCGACATGGGTCAGGAGCATTCTCCGGCAGCAGTACCGCTCGATTCCGAGATCATCCATGACCTTTGCCGGATCTTCCAGTTCTGTGCGCTTCTTGTACTCTATCCATGCACTGGATATGACCTTTCCGCAGGTGAAACAACGAACAGGGATCATAAAAGATCACCGGTAAGACTTCTGTCTCCGCGCTCTGGCACCGCGACCGCCAAACTTCTTTGTCTCCTTGGCTCTCGGATCGCTGACCAGCAGATTCCGGTCATAATCGATGAAAGTCTGTTTGAGCGACGGGTCGTTCGTCCATGCCAGGAGTCCGCGGGCGATCGCTGTTCTTCCGGCATCCGCCTGTCCCATGATGCCGCCGCCGCGTATATCGACGCGGATGTCGATGCCACTTATAACATCGCCAGCGAGCATGAGCGGCTCCAGCATCTTGAGTCTTGCAAGTTCCGGCTCCCAGATCTCAAGCGGCTTCTTGTTGATGCGTACCCGCCCTTTGCCTTCCGAGATGGTTGCGCGGGCAACTGCGGTCTTCTTCTTGCCTGATGAATTGATGACACTGTTCATTCGATATTGGTATTTCCGGTTACGTGATATAAAGATATCCCAGTGCACAGGGTTATCCAACCTGCCATGATAACTTTGCACCCCCGCAGCGAGATTTATCCCTTCGGCAGCACGATGTGGAACACCGTTCCGGTGCCGACCTCGCTCTCAACCCAGATCATGCCACCATGCGCCTCGACGATACCTTTCACGATCGAGAGACCAAGCCCTGAGGTGCCTGTCGTGTGCTGCATCGAACCTTTCAGTTCATAAAACGGTATGAAGATATTCCCAAGTTCGCTTTCGGGGATGCCGATACCGGTATCGCTGACACGGATATACACATCACCCACCTGATACTCGGCAGTGATCTCGATGGTTCCAGGTTCCGGAGTGAATCGTGTCGCATCGTCGAGCAGGTGCCGCAGCGCATAAGCGATCCTTGCCCAGTCGCAGGACAGTATTATGTTATCAGGAACGTTCACCACAATCTCATGCCCTTTCGAATCGGCAAGAGGTTTTATGAGCCGGACAGCCTCATCCACCAGATATATGAGCGAGGAGTTCTCTTTCACGAGATGCATCTGCCTTGATTGGATGTCGGACAGGTTCAGCAGGTCGTTTATCAGACAGATAAGGCGATCCGTATTCCGGTCCATGATCTTTAATTTTGAAGTCTGCAGATCTGTGAACTCGCCGAGTGTGCCGTCGAGCGCAAGTTCGAGATAGCCCTTAAGCGTGGTGAGCGGGGTTCGCAGTTCATGGGATGCTATACTGATAAACTCGGATTTCAGCCGATCCAGTTCCTTAAGTTCCGCATTCACACGTTCCAGTTCTAAAGTCTTCTCCTCGATCGCATCGGAATTTTCCTTGAGAACATCTGCCATCCGGTTGAATGCAACCGCAAGTTCCCCTATCTCATCATCGCGTCTCGTGTTCACGCGCTTTGTGGGATCCCCGTCCGCAATCGCTCCTGCGGTGTGCGCAAGTTCGGAGATGGGCGCGGATATACTGCGCGCGAGGACGCATGCTATAACAAGGACAAGGGGGAACAGGATTGCAACAACGGCGGTGTCGACGGAATGGACGCCGATCGCGGTCGCAAGTCCGAGCGACAGCAGTGAGACGAAGACAAACCAGATGACCAACTTCCTGTAGATGGTAAACCCCATTGCATCTATGATTGATTCGATTGATATTAAACATTTATGGGTGGTAAGACGGTCACACTATCCTGTGTTAACACTTCTTCCGCTCATGAGAGGGTTTATATGAGGGGATTCTGATTTACCACGCATGAAACGAGGAGGGGTTCGCTATGGTCGGTATACGGTTTTGTTGCGACTGCTCAAGTACGATCTACGAAGCGTCAGCGGAATGCGGAGCATTGCCGAAGGCGGCAGCGGCAAATCCCGCGCTGGTGTATCTATAGCCAAACCGAATGCGAAAAACGCGATTGCACTGGCTACGAACTCAAGTGCGGGGTTTGGTGACTTTGATGATAGTACGCCGAAGAAAGAATAATATCTAATTGTTATACTATATGGAGTTGAATAATAATGAAAAAAGAGAAGTTTGTTTTAGACCCTGTAACTGAGGAGATGCACAAGAGAGCAAAGGAGCTTGGAATCCGGACTGTCTGGGAGCGATATAAGGAGAACCATGCCCGTTCGAAGGATGCGCCATTTCAGGCGACCTGTATGACCTGTCAGCAGGGACCCTGTGTCGATGTGAAGCGAACCGGTGTCTGTGGAATGAATAGAGATGTCATCATCGCAAAGAATCTCGTCTCAGAGACCACGATCGGTGCATCAGCGCATGTAGGACATGCACGGAGAATCGCAAACATCCTGAAAGGCGTTGGGGATGGGACGGTCAGCGAATATCCGATCATCGATCATGGAAAGCTTGATAGCGTGTATGAAGGTCTTGGATTGGCTGGGGCTGATACCGATCGCGAGAAGGCTGCCCAGGTCGCGGATGTGATCATGGAGGACCTGTCGAAGCTGGACGGTATCCCGAAGATGCTGCTATTCAAAGCATCGGAGGAGCGTATGAAGCTCTGGGCGGATAAAAGGATACTCATCGATGGCGGATGCCCTGAGATCATGGAGGCACAAAACCGGATTGCAATGGGTATGGATCATGATATGGAAAACTTGCTTCTTGGTGCATGTCGATTAGGGCTTGTGGATGCATACTGCGGGATGTATCCTGCGACAATTGTTCAAGATATTCTCCTTGGCGTTCCGAAGGTTGGGCAGATAAAGACGAACCTTACCGTTATAGAGCGTGATATGATCAATGTGGTGATTCACGGGCATATCCCCTTCTTGCCAGACGTCGTTATACGAGCTGCCGAGGAGTATAATGACGATCCGGGTAATGAGCCAAAGGTCAATATTGTTGGGATGTGTTGCACTGGCATGGAAGTTCTGATGCGAAGAGGCATTAACTTTGGAGGGGATATACTTCAGCAGGAGCTTGCGATAGCAACAGGTGCGATTGAGCTGGTAGTTGTGGAGGTCCAGTGTACGCAGCCTGCAATCGTTGATGCAGCCGAGCACTTCCATACAAAGATTGTAACGACTGATCCCATGGCAAAGATGGAAGGGACGACCTATATTGAGTTTGAGCCCGAGCAGGCTACCGAGATCGGCAGGGAACTCATAAAGATGGCAGTTGATAACTATGCCCAGAGGGATCATACAAAGGTTTTCATTCCCGATTATGAGCCGCATGAGATGTTGTGTGGTTTTTCCACCGAGCAGCTCATCGAAGCTCTGGACAACGTGAAGCCCGGGGACCCGATAGGTGCTCTTGTCGACAATATAAAGAACGGGAACATCCGGGGAATTGCAGCAGTCATCGGATGTGTCACCCCCCGGGACGATTATGGCTACAGGACAGTGGAACTGATCAGGGAACTCATCAAGAACAACGTCCTGGTGGTTCTTACAGGTTGCGTTGCAACGATAGCATCTTACTGGGACCTCTTGAAGCCCGACCCCGCGTATCCGGGTGTTGGCGAGAGCCTGGCGGCTGTTATGGGCGCGATAGCGAAGGCGAACGGACTTGAGGCAGTTCCCCCATGTCTCTTCATGGGTTCATGCGTCGATAACTCAAGAATTGAGGAAGTGTTAAATGCAGTTGCAGGTTATCTTGGTGTACGGATCGATCAGCTTCCGATAGCCGGCTCCGCACCGGAATATATCGCAGAGAAGGCGGTTCCAATAGGGTTCTGGACGGTATCTCTGGGAATCTTTACACATCTTGGGGATCAGCCGAATGTTGCAGCGAGCAAGCGTGTGGTCAAATGGCTGACCGACGATGTCGAGAAAATATTCGGCGGAAAGTTCTATGTCGAAGATGATCCCTATAAATCGGCTGAGAAGATAATCGAGGTAATTGAAGCTAAACGCAAAGCTCTGGGGCTATAATAGCTAAAACGGCTGTGGATACGAAAACCGAGCCCAACGGGTGCCCCGCAATTCATTGCGGGGTGGCGTGGTTGGGGCTGATATCTAAATGTCATTTCTTTCACCCGTCTTCTCAACTCGTATACTCAGCATTGATCCGCACATACTCGCATGTCAGATCGCAGCCCCACGCAACCGCCTCCCCCGCACCAAGCCCAAGATCCACCGCGATCTCGATATCATCTCCACTCATATCCACGACAGCACCATCAACGATCCTGCCGCGATCAACGACAGTCATGCCAGAGATTGCAAGCGTGATCCGATCAGGATCGAGATCAGCACCCGAATATCCGGCAGCAGCGATCACCCGCCCCCAGTTCGGATCTTCCCCGTGGACAGCGGTTTTGACAAGCGGCGACCTGACGATTGCTTTCGCTGCCTTTTTTGCATCCTCATCCGTCTTTGCGCCGGTAACTCTCGCTTCGATGAATTTCTCCGCGCCTTCCCCGTCCCGGACGATCATCTTCGCAAGTTCGGTGCAGACGCAGTCGAGCCCTTCCTGAAATTCCGGTTCACCCAGTCCCGGCTCATCTGGCGTTCCCATCGCAATCTTCGCGGTCGCTGTGAGAAGCACCATATCATTGGTGCTGGTATCGCCATCCACGACGATCATGTTGAAACTGCGATCCACCGCACGTTTCAGGCACGAATTAAGCGTCTCGTAGGGTACAGCGGCATCGGTATAGATGAACGCAAGCATCGTTGCCATATCCGGGAAAATCATGCCAGAGCCCTTTGCGATACCGCCGATGCGGACGCCTGATGAGAGTTCTACCGCAAACTCCTTCGGATACGTGTCTGTTGTCATGATAGCGCGGGCTGCCGCCGTGCTACCCTCTGCCGTGTCAGACAACCCCGCGATCACGGAATCGATACGATCTTTAATCCACTTCATATCAAGCGACACACCGATGACGCCTGTAGATGCGACGCCTATCGAACCGGTTGGGACTCCGAGCCTGCCTGCTGCAATCTCTGCCATGCCGGAGGCATCGGAAAGCCCTTGCTCTCCGGTAAACGCATTTGCGCATCCGCTGTTTGCGATGATCGCTGACAGCTGCTGACTTTTGAGATGCTCTCTGGTAACGACAAGCGGATCCGCAATGATCTTGTTTCTTGTAAAAACCCCGGCAGATGCACCGCTTCCTGTGATCACGGCAAGCCCGTTCTTGCCTTCCTTGATTCCATACGCACGCACGCCGCGGACAGCGCACACGCCGCCGGTTACCTGTTTCATAGGTTTATCATTGGAACCGCGCTCCTTTTATATCCATGCATCACACCGATTACCATGGATAATCCGCTGAAACTCTGTAGCGCTATCTCTGCTGCAATCGATGATGCGATCGCACCCGTACTCGGCACGGCAGACTCGGGAAGGGAACTCTACATCGGCGCTGACGGCACACCCACGAAGAAGATCGATGAGGTGGCAGAGAATGCCGCACTCGAGGTTCTGAGGGATGACGGGCGGAAGATACTGCTCATCAGCGAGGAGTGCGGCGAGAAAGTGATTCATGGGAGAAGAGCAGAGATCGAGAGAACTGATGTTACCGAGAGCGATATCGACTTTACGCTAGTTCTCGATCCGCTCGACGGGACGTTCAATGCTGTGGCTGGTATTCCGTTTTATTCAGTCTCCATCGCAATCGGTGGATACGATCTCGCTGATATCTCATTCGGGTACGTCCGGAATCTCTATTCAGGCGATGTCTATCATGCAGAGGTGGGGAATGGGGCATACCGTAATAAAAAACGCATCAGCGTATCAGGAAACGATGAACTACAAAAATTCAGCGTAACTGCTTATGCATACCGGACAGACTCGACAAAGATCTCCGATCTCGGAAGAACCGTGCGGAGAATTCGGGTTCTCGGAAGCGCATCGCTGGAACTCTGTTATGTTGCGGCAGGCGTTCTTGATGCCTTTGTCGACTTTCGCAGGTACCTAAGGGTGATCGATATCGCTGCGGGAAAACTCATCATCGAGGAGTCTGGTGGGTCTGTCACCGACACCGCAGGCGCTCGGCTTCGCGGCGAACTCTCGATCGGATCGAGGGTGAGCATGATCGCATCGAACGGGCGGATTCATGGGCAGTTACTGGAACTGATCGCGGACTGAGATGGGGGCTGAACCGGGGGCGGGTTTTCGGAACCGATTTTCGAAACTGATAGCGATCGCAATTATTTCATGACGATCCTGGCTGCCCACCCGGAGGCGCGGGTCAGTGAGCAAGTTGGTGAGCAAGTCATCCGGATACTTGAGTTATCATGCTAAAAATGATGAAGATGAGAACCGGGGAAGCGAAATGGAAGTATGACATGATATTAAGTAGATTTAATACATGGAAAGAGTAACTTTAGAAGTAACTACTCAAGTACCTAAAACACTATCATGAGACTTCACCTATACCGGCACTACCTGACCCGGGACATACCGGAACCAAACAGGGAATTTAACCGCGGAGGGCGCAGAGGAACGCGGAGGAGGCTAAAAACTCTGCG
>DAOURL010000116.1 GCA_030625165.1 Methanosarcinales archaeon
GAATCTAACCGCGGGGGACGCAGAGGAACGCGGAGGATGATAACAACTCTGCGAACCTCCGCGTGCTCTGCGGTTATTTTTCTTGCCAGAAAGCACAGGATCGCAATCAGGAGACCAATCAGCATACCTGAGTAGTTACCAATATTCAAACCATCCAAAACTTATATGTGACCCGCCACCAACCAGATATCATGGCATCGAAGATGTGGATTTCACAGACACACGCTGCTTTTTTCACCAAACAGTCACTAAAATCATGCCGGCAATACTGATCGCAGGGACTCACAGCGGCGTTGGCAAAACCACCGTCGCGATGGCGCTGATGGCTGCATTTGCACGCAGGTGTGCGGTTGCGCCGTTTAAGGTCGGACCCGATTACATCGATCCGAGCCACCACACCGCGATATGCGGACGCGCATCCCGAAATCTGGACATGTTCATGATGGGGGAGGAGCGCGTCCGCGAGACGTTTGCTAGAGCGGCAGCAGGTACTGATATCTGCGTGATCGAGGGCGCGATGGGGCTGTATGACGGCATGGGGTCTGACGATACCGCATCCGCTGCACATGTCGCAAGGGTGCTCGATCTGCCTGTGATCCTCGTTGTTGATGTCAAGGGCGTCTCCAGAAGCGCTGCTGCAATCGTCAAGGGGTACTGCGACTTCGATAAACGGATCAACGTCGCTGGCGTGATTCTGAACAAGGTCGGGAGCCCGAGACACGGCGATATGGTCAGAACCGCAATCCGGCAGGAACTCTCGGTTCCGGTAGTCGGAGAGATACCGAAATCATCGCGCATCGAACTTCCATCGAGGCACCTTGGACTATACATGGCTCACGAGGGCTATCGCATGGATTACGTGGCAGAACTGGCATCGCTTGCAGAGGATCACCTGGATATGGCTGCGATCCGGGATATCGCACAGCAGACCCGAGATTTCGGGTACGCGGCGGCGAATGGAGGAGGGGATGGCGGTAGTGGTAGTAGTGTTGGTGATGCTGATGGCGACGATAATGGTGACGGCGTCGCCCCTACCCGGCACGATATTACGATCGGGGTTGCTCGTGACCCTGCTTTCTGTTTCTATTACGCCGACCTGGTCGATTCATTGAAACGAGATGCAAACCTCGTATTCTGGAGTCCGCTTGCAGACGATCTGCCAGAAGCGGATGGGTTCTATTTCGGGGGCGGGTATCCTGAGTTATACGCAAGGGAACTGTCAGCACGCAGCAAGACCGGGAAAAGGATCAGGGACGCTGCCGCGGACGGGGTTCCGATCTATGGCGAATGCGGGGGCATGATCTACCTCTGCGAATCCTTAATCGACCTGGACGGGAACGCATACCCGATGGCAGGCGTGTTTCCGGCAGAGACTGCGATGACGAACCGGTTGCAGGCGCTCGGATACACCGATGCGACCGTATCCGGTAACCCGGTCGTTCCGAGAGGCAGGATTCGCGGGCATGAGTTTCATTACTCAGAGACTGATTGCGCGCCTGATGTTAGATTCGCATACCGGATGAACCGGGGAAAAGGCATCAGGGACGGGATGGATGGGATGGTTGAGTATGCCACGCTCGGAAGTTACATGCATGCACCGCCGAGTTTTGATGTGAGCCGGTTTATCGAGTCATGCAGACTGCATGTTCGATGAAACCGAAAAGATCGATTTAAAAACTCTGCGCTCTCTGTGGTTAGATCCGGTGACTTTTGTCGCTTTTATGGGATCGATTCGACCACAGCAAGAAGTACCTCTTTTGCGTGAATATCGTGTGATGACATAGTCTGCGAGCAGAGCGTTATGTGAAGCAGTGCAAGACAGCAGCAGCGAATCCGTTTGCACGGATTACACCGATTTTAGCCACCGTTCACTCGAACCTGGGTTCACAGGGTCTTCCGTAACACCTGAATATCTGACGACCTCAAACTTACACAAAATTTATATAGGAGTACCTCATAATGATAATAATAATGGGAGAAACTCCGGGTGTCGACCTACCCAACCGTGGGAGGGCAGCACCCATGAGCCAATCACATTGACGGCACAATGGCATCGGCGCTCCGGATCGATATCCGAAGGCGTGCCGATGGCGTGAGCCAGGGATACCAAACCAAACAGGGGGAGAAGTAAAATGAACGAACTCATGGAGTCGCTTGCCCGATCACTCGGAGACGGGGACTGGACCGTGCGCCGCGGTGCTGCTGAAGCGCTCGGGAACATTGGGGATGAAAGATCGGTTCGACTGCTGATAGACGCGCTTGTGGATGTGGATCGGTGGGTACGTGATGAAACCATCGAAGCACTCTACAAGATTGGCGAACCCGCAGTTGAGCCGTTGATTGGAGCGCTTGGAAACGAAGATGTGTGTGACGAGGCGGTCGATGCACTCGTCAGCATCGGTGAACCAGCGGTTATGCCACTGATAAAAGCGCTTGAGAACGAAGACGTGCGCGCTGGGGCGGTCGAAGCGCTCGGCAGGATCGGTGATGAGAAAGCGGTCGAAGCGCTGATAACTGCACTTGAGCGTGGAGACGGTTACGTGCGCTGGTATGCTGCCAATTCGCTCGGCGAGATTGGTGACACGAGGGCGGTTCTGCCACTAATAGACGCGCTTTCGGACAAGGATGATGACGTGCGCCGGAGATCTGCCGAGGCGCTCGGCAGGATCGGTGACGAAAGAGCGGTTCTGCCACTGATAGACGCGCTTAGCGATAGTGATTGCGAGGTGCGCTGGGGAACTGCCCGGGCACTTGGCAAGATCCGCGATCCAGAGGCGGTTGAGTCGCTGGCAGATGCGCTCTTTGATGAAAATGAAGACGTGCGACGGATATCTGCCGAAGCGCTCGGCAGGATATGTGATGCAAGAGCGGTTCTGCCACTGATAGACGCGCTTAGTGATGAGAACTGGCAGGTACGGCGAAGCGCTGCCGGTGCGCTCGGCATGATCGGAGACGCGAAAGCGGTTCTGCCACTGGTAGACGCGCTTAGTGATGATGGCGTGGGCGTACGTGCTGAAGTTGACAAAGCGCTCGGCATGATCGGTGAACCCGCGGTTGTACCGCTTATCAATGCGCTCATGGAAGATAGCGTGGCTATGCGGGACAAGACGGTCCATGCGCTTGGCGGGATCGGTGAACCCGCGGTTCTGCCGCTTATCGAAGCACTCAGATACCCCATAGACACAAACGTGCGTAATAAGATTGCTGCGGCACTCAGCAAGATTGCTGAGCCGGCAGTCGCACCGCTGATAGATGCGTTGGATGACCGCGACTCGTGGGTGCGCTGCGGGGCTGCCATGGCACTCGGCAGGATCAGTGATCCAAGAGCGGTTCCGCCGCTGATAAGCACGCTTACGGATGGCGACTCTGAGGTGCGGTGCGGTGCTGCCATGGCACTTGGCAGGATCCGCGATCCAAGGGCGGTCGATCCGCTGATAAGCACGGTTGAGGATATTGACCGGAACGTGCGTGACCGGGCTGCCATCGCACTCGGCGAGATCGGTGATCCGAGAGCGGTTCTGCCGCTGATAAGCGCATTTACGGATAATGAGCCCGAGGTACGCTGGGAGATTGCCGGTGCGCTCGGTAAGATCGGTGACGCGAGAGCGATCGACCCGCTGGTAAGCGCGCTTGGCGACGATGATAGGGACGTGCGTGACCGGGCTGCAGAAGCGCTCGGCGCAATCGGGGACTCGAGAGCAATCGAATCGCTGGTCAAAGTGCTCGTGGATGAGGACTGGTGGGTACGGCGTGGAGCTGCCGAAGTGCTTGGCAGGATCGGTGATGCGAAGACGGCTGACCCGCTGGTACACGCGCTTGCAAAGGGCTTTGGCGGGTGCGCGATAAGACTGCCGAAGCGGGGCGGATTGTCGCCACAGTAACGGCTGTGACAGGGGGTCTGGAGGGTGGGGTGAAAAAAAATTCACTTCACCCACAGACGTAGCCGTAACATTGTAACATTGGCGAGATCGGTGGTGTTAGGGCGGTAGAGCCCCCGACTGTTTGGGCGAGGGGCGAGAGTAAGATTATACAAGACATATAAACATAGGAGGTAATATATCATGGTACGAATATCGACAATTCTTGGAATTGTGTGCTGCCTCACGCTTGCAGGAGGTCTTGCGAGCGCTGAAGCGAACTGGACGTTCATGGTCTACATGGACGGGGATTGCGACTTGGAAGAGTCTGCTATCGCTGACATGAACGAGATGGAGATGGTTGGCTCGACTGACGAGGTCAATATCATCGCGCTGCTTGATCGCATTCCCGGTTACGACGACTCAAACGGCGACTGGGTAACAACGAAACTCTTTGAGGTTTTGGAAGACCAAAGTTCAGATGGAATCATCCGTTCAAACGAACTTGCGGACTTGGGTGAACTCAACATGGGCGATCCAAACACACTTGCTGACTTTGCGGTGTGGGGGATTGAGAGTTACCCAGCAGAGCATTACGCACTGATCATCTGGGATCATGGTGGTGGCTGGAAGAGTGTTGCGAATGATGAAACCGATGAGGATAGGATCACGATGCCAGAACTCAATCAGGCGTTATTCTGGATCATAAACGAAACAGACATCGAGAGATTCGACCTCATCGGTTTTGATACCTGTCTGATGGGGCAGCTTGAGGTTGCAGATACCGTCGCACCATACGCAGACATCATGGTCGGAGCCGAAGAGATGGAGGATGGGGATGGCTGGAATTATACCCCATTCCTGGAGACGCTGGCTGATCATCCGGACTCAACACCCGAAGAGTTGGCTATAAACATAACAACATCTTTTGGTGAGTATTATACCGACATAAAGGAAGATCCGATACACACGCTATCGGTCATTAATCTGAGCGCAATCCCTGACTTGGTTTCAGCGGTTGACGCTTGGGCAGGGGCGATGATTGCGAATATGCCGGACGAATGGGATGTGATCGGTTATAGCCGATACTATGTAGAGTCGTATCCGCAAGGAGATGGTTATTTTGTGGATTTGTACGACCTTGCAGACCTGGTGTGGTATGAGACTACGAACACATCAACCGAAGCTGCTACATCGGCTGTTATGGACGCGCTTGAGGTTGCAGTAATAGACAGTGTCAATGGGACGGGTCACCAATATTCAAACGGTCTTACGATCTACTTCCCAGAGGAAGTCATCGAAGATGGGTACACGGATGTCAACTTCGCATCAGATACAGACTGGGATGAATTCCTTTCAGCGTACCACGACGCAAGAGCAAACGACATGACAGCCCCAGAGATTGACGAGATCGAGGACGATTATGGGGGGGAGATTCCTGTGCTCAACCCAGGCGAGACCATAACGATCAACACAACGATCACTGGCGACCATATCACGGATGTCTCGTTCATGCTGCTGCGAATCGAGGACGAGTCCGCGATAATAATGGACTTTGATGATATCGTGGATGAGTACGGAGATCCCATTGAGTGGATCGATGGCGAAAATCCAATCGAGTTCGAGTGGGATGCAGCGAGCACGATTGTTGCAAACAGCACCACTTATACGTATGTCCCGATGTACCCGATCGAGCGAGGAAGTACGCTCTATGTCGCAGAGGGAATCTACACGCCGGCTGGCAGCACTGACGGATATGAGGCATCAGTGATCTTCGATAGCGAGACCGGAGAACTGGTATCGGTTTACATTGAACTGTACGATGGGACTCCTTCGAGATGGTTCGATCCCGATGTGGGCGATTCGTTTGCATTCTACCAGTACGTGATCACAGAGGACGATCTGGAGATATACCTAACAGACCCGCTTGTATTCGATGGAGAATTCGTAACGGATTCTGAACCACTGCCAGATGGAGACTATGCGATCGGCTTCATCGTAGAGGATATCTCTGGAAACATCGCTGAGCAGTACATCGAGGTGGTTGTTGAGTCCGCCGTAACAGGGGACCTAAACGGTGATGGTGATGTCAGCACCACGGATGCTATGATTGCACTGCAACTTGCAGTAAGTGGCGGATGGGATCAAAGCGCAGACGTGAGCGGTGATAAACAGGTCACCTCCCTCGACGCGCTGATGATCCTGCAGATAGCGGCGGAGAATGTCTAATGAGAATAAGAAGATAATAGGAGGCAATAAGATGAAAAGAAAGAACATGCTGGCAATAGGATTGGTGCTATTGATTTCAGCTACCGTTTTTGCGTGTGGGTGCGTCGATGAAAATGCACCTGCCGCTCCAACTACGGTACTTGATGAGACCACAACAGTGTATTCGGATGAATACATGTCTTATTCAGTCCGACTGGATATGGGAGATACGATAACGATAAGTGTAACGACAGACGGTAGTCCAATTGATCTGTTCCTGATGAATGCACAAGATTTCGATGAATTCGAAAACATGCAAACTGGATACGGAGAGGCATTTACCTACTATGTCGCAGGTTCTGCACTGAATGTCGTATCAAAGACATACACATTGACAGTTCCGGAATCGAACACATACTACATCGTTGCAGACAACACAGAGACCCCAGATGACGGCGCATACGCTGGATATGATGTCAATGTGCATGTGGTGATAACAGGATAGTAAAGGATAAAGTGGATAATCTGGTTGTGATGCACAGTTCGAGTAAAAGAGGTTTAAAATCCTCTTTTATTATTTTTTTTGTGATATCTAATTGCACGCCTGTCACCACTATGAAATCCAATATCGCAATAGAACACGCGGTCACACCCCTGCGACCCCGCGCGTCACAATCTCCTCGATCGCAGCCTGAAGCGTCTCTTCGTTGTCATACCGCGAGACGATATCATCCAGCCGGTCCGCATCGAGATCCTTCATCCGGAGTGTAAGCCCGACCATATTCGGGATCGCACGGACCACGTTATCGACGATCGTGACGGTTGCCGCTTTTGCAGTCCTTGAAAGCGGATTCAGATCGATCGCAATCACGGATTTGTCCATGTCTGCCAGCGCCTGGCACCGGTCACCGTCCTCAAGCGGCACAAGCACCACATCCGCATCATGGATGCCGCCCTTGCATACCCGCGATCTT
>DAOURL010000004.1 GCA_030625165.1 Methanosarcinales archaeon
ATTAAACGGATGTCGTCACTCGTATTTATGATGCTTGACGGTTTGATCAATTATCTGAAGATAAAAGATGACGAAATCTTAAGAGAAATCATCTCGAGGGATGATGAGGTCGATCGGATGTATCTGCTGGTTTCAAAACAGTTCATCACCCGGTTGAACCTGGGCAGGATCTTAAAAATTGATGAGCTGAGCCTCATCGAGTCGTTCTATTACAGGTTGGCAGCGGGAAACCTCGAGCGGATTGGAGATCATGCGGTCAAGATCGCGGATGCGTTTAGCCATACGGGCGTCCCGGATGCTGCACTCGGCATCAGGGAATCTGTCAAGGTTTCGCAGAATCTCGTTGCAAACAGCATCGAATCGCTCATGAAGTCGGATGCCTCTCTTGCAAATGACGTTCTCTCGAAGAATGATACGGCGAAAGAACTGTTATCAAAGTCGGTGGCTATCGCCGCAGCCACTTCCTCATCGGAAATCGTCTTTGACAGTCTCAGCAGGACCGGGGATTATGCAGCAAATATCGCAGAACTTGCAATCGATCTATCGCAACTATAAGGCGATCCCGCTCGTCCTCTCTGCTGCGGTTGTCATCGACTACGCGCTCACATTCTATCTTGCGGGTAGCATCGAGATGATTCTTAAGTATGAATACAGTCCGACCCTTGTTTATGCGGTCGATCGTGGCATTGTAATCCCTTATCTCATGTTTACGGTATTCTTTTACTACGCTGCCGGCTATACCGTGCTGAAATATCTTCGGGGTTCAGGGATATACTACATCGGCGTCTTCATCATCCTCTTGATGAGTGTCACGCACGTTCTTGGCGGGCTGTCATGGTATGTCCTGAACGTACACTACTCGAATACGGTGCTTGCGCTCTCGCTCACCTCTGTTGTGGTCACGATCGCAGTCTTTGGGTACGAGGTGGTCAGGCAGATATGATCCTCTATATAGTTTATTTGTGCAAGGTTTATCAAGAATCAGAATGAGGGTTTAGCCATGAAAACGATTCAAAGTATGCTCGTTGTAACGATACTGGCGCTGTATACGTTCTGCACATCCTGCTGGTATGCGCCGTCTATGATATTCGATTCGGTCATGCCGTTCATCTTCGTTGCGCTCTTTGCGTATCTTCTGGCTGTGTATGTGGTGTACAGACGCCGATGCCGGGTGCGGGCGTAATGATCATATCAGTACATGGCGCAGGTGGGCGGCATGGGGTCGCAACGTGCTGGTTTTGTACTTATATACTCGACACCGGCATAAACTGCGATTTTAGTTCTTTGCGTCCTCGCGTCTTTGCGTTCTCAATTTAACGCGAAGGCGCAGAGATGCGAAGGGTGTTATCTCTGTCGTCACGTCTTTCGTGTTGTTGTACATCCGACTGACACATTTGCAAAAAAGCTCAGTTTGTGGCGGTGCGAAGTATATATCCAACGTCTTTAAGTATTTGCAGCCAATTAAGAGAGCGATGAATCCCAACCACAGCAATCTTGACAATGGGGTTGTAACTACCGCATTACTATTGGCAGCTGGAAAGGGAAGTCGTCTTTATCCTCTGACACACGACACACCGAAATGCCTCACAATGGTTCATGGGGCATCCATACTTGAACGACTTGTCATCAATTTAAGTAAGCAAGGCTTCAAACGTCTTGTTGTGGTTACGGGGTATCAGGAAAAATATATTCGTGCGTTTTTAGGAACGTGGGCTGGCGGCATGACAATCGATTATATTTTCAGCCCTCTGTATGCGACAACCAATAACATCTATTCACTCTGGATGGCACGTGAAATTATTAATGAGCCGTTTCTGCTGATTGAAAGTGATCTTGTTTTTGACGTATCTCTTCTGGATGACATGCGTTGTCCTGGCAGAATTGCCGTTGCACGCATGCAACCGTGGATGAATGGTTCCACTGTCACAGTCAATCAATCCCAACATGTTAAGAAATTCCAAAACGGTATTGCCGGGACTTTTGATGAGATCAGATACAAGACTGTTAATATTTACAGTTTTTCGCTCTCTTCATGGCATAGTATTACAGAAAGACTGGACCGGTACATTTCAGCCGGTAGAGTAAACAACTATTATGAAACCGTATTTGCGGAAATGGTGGCAGATGGCGGTCTTTCTCTTAAAACTGTATCTTTTGACGGCAAGCCATGGTATGAAATAGACACAGTTGAGGATCTGGCAGAGGCTGAGAAACTATTTTCGCCAGATAAATATGAAACAAAAATTCCTTCCAATATCACGCAGCATGTCTCTGGGATATCAAAACCGTTTTTTCAACATGCTAAGAGCATGGGCGGGGAAACGATCACTCGTTCACTTTCTAAATTAAGGTCATTGCCTCAGTCAAATTCTTTAAGCTTAAAGCTGATTCGTGAGGCTAACATTCAAGAAAACGAAGTATCACCTAAAAACAAATCCGGAGGAAGAATGCATGGCGCAGTATAATTATGAGACTCAATCTGAAAAATATGATTTCATTGCCGGACAGCATGGTGGTTACCATCGTCATGGGTTTATAGATCATGCTTATCTTTACAATCTATATTTCCCGCCAGAGGCAGTTTTTACAAACTTTAAAAATAAAATTCATGACATTGTCCTTAACTATCCGGTTGCACAGGATGCTCTTGCCGGTCTTATAGGTAATTTGATCCATCAGCCTGCTGAACGAATCGTTGTAGGAAACGGCGCAGCCGAACTTATTAAAATTCTATCAGGCAGTATATCCAGCAAGTTGATTGTTCCAGTCCCCTCTTTTAATGAATATGCGAATGCTGCGCCGGCAGGCCAGGTAGTCGAATTTCCTCTTGAATATCCATCTTTTCAATTGGATGTGGATAAGTTTGCTGCTGAAGCAATCAGGGTTAAAGCCGATATTGCGGTTGTGGTATCACCTAATAATCCAACATCTATGCTGGTTCCTAAGTCCGATCTAATAGATCTTGCACAAAAACTTGCAAATCATGACTGCATGCTGATCGTCGATGAATCATTCATGGATTTTGCACCTAATCCGGATCAAACAACTCTGGAACATGAAATCAATCGTTATCCAAATATGGCAATCCTTAAAAGCATGAGCAAAGCCTACGGTATCTGCGGTCTCAGGATCGGTTATATGTTAACTGCGAATTTGGGTTTTGTTGAAGCTGTAAGAAAAGGCGTACCTATATGGAATATTAACGGATTTTCCGAAGAGTTTCTGCGGATTTTGCCCGATTACAGACAGGAGTTTGTCGAAAGCTGTAAACAGGTACGGTCCGACAGGGGCAATCTGTATAAAAACCTGTGTGCGATTCAGGGAATGACCGTTTACAAACCCGATGCAAACTTTGTATTCTGTCGCCTCCCGGATTACGCACAAAGTGGTCCTGAAGTCACGCGGAGATTGTTTATTGAGCATAACATGTACATAAAACACCTCCAGGACAAAACTCTACCTGATTCTGACCGTTATATTCGTATTGCCAGCCGTACTGAAACAGAAAACTGCAAATTAGTTGAAGCATTGGCAGATATCATTGATTCGAATAGAGTGGAAGTATCCTGATGAACGATTCAGAACGTCAACGATCACATCAGACCGGGATGATTACTTTCGCCCGAGACCTTCCAAATATCTGTTCGCTTGTAGGGCTGCTATGTGCAGTCTTTAGCATATATTATGCCATATTAGGGAATTTCTCGGTTGCGATAATCGGGATGATCTGGGCTGTTTTTTTTGACTGGGGCGACGGAATCATTGCCCGCCGGATGAAGGGGCGGACAGATGAATATCGAGCTTTCGGAGGACAGCTTGATTCATTGATAGATATTGTAAGTTTTGGAATTTGTCCCGCCGTTTTTCTCTTGAGCTATGGAGAATTCAATCCATGGTTCCTGCCCGGAGCGTTCGTGATTGTCGCTACCAGCGCAATACGGTTGAGTTATTTCAATGTATTCGGCTTGATTGATGATTCGACATACAGGGGATTGGCACTTGACAATAATGTCATTATTCTTGCTTTTGTCTTTTTGTTTGAAGGTTTTTTCAGCCATCCGATTTTTTCAGTATTTATATATGCAATGTTGATGCTTTTGGCGATCTTTAATTTAGCACCAGTACGAACGCCAAAGTTTGCCGGAAGGTGGTTTTATGTCCTCCTGGTTTATATTATGGGATTGACAGTCATTTATAGCTGGATATTGTGGGGTAAATATCCATAAAATTGAAGCAATTATTAACTGGAAAGAGGGGACGCAAGATATGTATGGCTACCAGTCACTCAGGAAGGGTATCTCAAACAATGACAATGAGTTAATTATTTACGGAGCCGATAATTTTTCACAGTTCTCGCGCCGCGATGCATCTGTTAATTCAAAATGTGACAGAGCGCTTCCGGTAGCATGCGGGGATGAACTGGTAGTTCTACGCGGAAAGCTGGATCATACGTACCATAAATGGCTGCGCTCTAATGGCCTCGGATCGGATTATGTTGTTGAATATAATGCCCAGTTGCAAGATATGACGCTCTCGGAGCTTATCATTAATAATCCTGAACCTGTCAAGAATATTATCCGGCAGATCGGGAAAAAACCTGTATATGTGCCATGGTTTTCAGGGCGCATGGAAACTGAAGCTGCAAAAGCTCTTGGCGCGGATCTTTTCGGAGCAACTGAAACTGCAACACTAAAATATAATGATAAGTCAGCTTTTAAGACCGTATGTCGACAATTAGGCGTGTCTGTTGTTGAAGGTACTTTATTCGAAATGCATCCTGAAAACAATAAAAATCGTATAGAGATGAAAAACATTATTAGCGGCTATCTGGCAACCTGTAAGACTGTTATTATTCGCGGTACTTTAGGTGAAGCTGGTATGTCGTTATATAAGACCCATGGCAATGATATTTCTGAAATATATCAAGAAATTGCGATTAGCGGCGAAAAATCTATTATCATTGAGCCTTTTCTGAACGTCTCATCTTCTCCGAATGATCAGTGGGTAATCAGCAGAGATGGAAATATAAACTTTCTTGGTATGCGGGATCAAATATGCGAAAGAGGTATGGTACACATTGGTACTCTCAAAGGAGCAAAAACTTCACCGGATATTTTAGATTACATTACAAAAACATCTGTAAAAATTGTAAATGATATGGCTGAATCCGGATATCGGGGTGTAGTCGGTATCGATTATATTGTATCAGATGGTGGCATATTTCCAGTTGAAAATAATGCTCGTTTTAACGGTTCCTCTTATGTGAGCATGATCGTGGATAACATTGAAGAATTGATTTCTCCCATCCCATACTGGAAATTTATAAAAATCAAGACATCCGCATGTTCATTTATTGAGCTTACGGAACGTATTGAACCAGTACTTTATGACGGCAAAAAATTAAATTCCGTATTTCCTTTTAGCTGCGATACATTGCCGTTGTCCGGTGATTTTGCCGTTATACTCTTAGCTGAGAACATGGATGAGATTTTCAACATGGAAGAGTCCTTGAAAGAGATGGGGGTAAAAAGGGACTGATCAAACCTATATACCAAGAAATTATCGATCAAAAACAACAAGGAAGTATCGGCTCTGTAGAAAAACTATCAAAATCAACACACATATCAGATGTGTCCATTGTACCAAAACGCCCTCCGATGCAGGAAAAACTCCTATTAAGCAATATCCGGGAAGATGCAGAGAATCGTTTCCCGGAGACGGTGGGATGCTTGTGGGGGTTGGGGGTATACTTCGCACCACTACAACTGAGCTTTTTTGCATAAGTGTCAGTTGGATGTCAGTTGGATGTGCAACCAGAGCTTAACACCGCCCTTCGCGTCTCTCTCGCTTTTGCGACTTCGCGTTAAATCGAGAACGCAAAGGCGCAAGGTCGCAAAGGCGCAAGGTCGCAAAGGCGAGAAAGAACAAAAACCCTCATGTTGGCGATCATGTGTATGGACATCGTGGGTATTGGTTGCTGTGTCTTCGTGGTCCGATCGGCCGTACAAAAAGCGCAGTTTATGCCGGTGCCGGGTATAGTCGAGGGGTTTGGCGACTAAAATAAGAGGATATATGAAATTATACCTTTTCCAATTGGAATAAAAAGCGAATTTCATAATAGAGAAATTAAATTAAATTATTGCTTGGCGGTTTTTGCTTAAGAATATCGATTAACTCAAAGATTCCAATCTTTTCATCTTGTTTTATTTTTATAACCCAACCTTCAGAATTAATCTTAGCCAAATATAATTTATTTAATTTTGTATCAGATTCCAAGTAATTGTTTATCATTAAATGTTTCATTAAATTTTTTTGGACGAAATTTTCCACAGACTTTCTTCGAAATATCCAGTTTGTACATATAGATGTAAGACTAACCATAATGAGTAGAATTAAAATTGCCTATTACTTGTAGAAATGGACTTGCACTCCAAAGCGCCAAAAATACATTCTTAATTGGCTCAATACTCCATCCAATATATAGTGGTATAACAACTCCAATGAGAATAGCAATATATAATCTGCTGAATGCAAATACTTCGTTTCTACCATGACTAGTCAGATATTCATATTTTTTAATTAGTATATCTAATGTTAAATTGAATTTAGGATCCTTATTTGTGAGTTCTTTGTCTTATTCTACCATATAAATTAAAAAGGTTTATATCATATTAGACATTATGCAAACACACCTATAGCGATAACTCAGTGGATTTGCCCATTTCTGATGTTTTCTGAAAGCATGCTACTTGAATACGGTGCTTGCGTTTTCTCTGATCTCTGTTGTGGTCACGATCGCAGAAGATGTAGATAGCTATAAGATTGCCGTTGGTTCGGGGTTTTAATAGGGGGTGATTTCGCTCCTTCGTATTCTATCACAGCCACCCAAACTCACCAAAACTGCTTCAGGCACACGACACCATCATCAATTTCAGCATAAGTGTTGTGGATTGGATAACCACGGTGCCACGATCCGCAATCTGCCACCCCCTCCTTCGCGTTAAGCCGTGGTAGATGCGTGTGTCCGAAGACCGTCCCACCGTCCGGGAATTCGGCAGTGTCGATAAGGTTGTTCCCGGTTGGCGAGCTGTTCTCAAGTCCGGGTTTGTCACTGAACGAAAACATATCTCGCATATCGCTCTGAATCCGCTTACCGGAGATCCACGCCCGCCCTGCTTTAACTGGCGGTAAAAACCTCAAGTACGTCTTGAATGTCTTACGTACGTAATCCCCCTCCGTTGTGTTCGCATAGCAGAACGCATCGAAATACGCGGGATTCATGGACGTATCAAATTCCCAACCATGCAGGAATGTCCATGTTCTACCATCATTGGTCAATTCAAGATCGGTTGAAAACCGTATGTGTTTATGTTTCGATTCCGCTTTCCGCATAATGTAGTCGTGGTTTCCGGCAATGTAATGGATGTTTATACCCCGATCGGCGAGATAAATTAGTTTATTGATTATACGCTCGCTTTCCAGTACCATGTCCGTCACGTCGCATCGCCAGAAATCGAGGATGTCACCACACAGCACAAGATCGGTGATGTTGTCAGCGTCTTTTCGCATTAGAACGTCGTTCAGAAACGCCACGAATGACTCTATATCGCCATTTGGCGCGCCGATGTGGACATCTGATATTGCAACAATCATACTACCGCCACCAACGCCCCAAGTCTCAGGAAGTCCGCACAATCAAGACACGCCGCTCTGCCGTCCACAGACTCGACATAAGTATCCCGAGGTCCGCAGATGTCCGCCGGTTGTCCATCATCCATCCATCTATCCAGTGTCTTATATCGCGGCGCAACGCCTCCATGGAACCATACACGACACAGACCACTGAAGATCCCGGACAATGTCTTGATCGTGATGCCGTGGTTCGGATCGTTCATGTTATTGTCGATCATCCACCGAATCAAACCCCGCTGCTGTTTCACAGTGTCTTGCCTGATGCCGAGTTTACCCGCCACCAGTTGTTTATATTCTTGTGGTTTCATTATAATGCCTCTCCTGATTGTGCAGCTTTCCTATATAACTTAGCTTCCTCTATATATAAGTTTGCGTGAAAGATATAATTATCCAAAAAATATATAATCATGGTGTTCACTCCCGTTCAGCGATTCTTTCAGTCTTTCAAGTACTCTAAAGAGCCGATCTTCAATATCGTCAAGCAGTTCGTTGCCGGTAATCAGATTTGAACGTGACGACACCAACATTGTCCCCGCCACAGTTGTAGAGGGGTTGTGACTGATATTATTGTTCAGTACCAATGAAAACATTCCAACCATATTTTCATTACCAGTGAAAACTTTATGTAGGGTGGGAACAGATATGCCAATCATGAATAAGAGACAACTCAAGGAGATCGTTGTCCAGCAAAGAGAAGAGCTAAAAAGGAAGGACAGGGGACTAAAAAGAGAAAATCTGGAAGAGATCGGAAGATACCTGAAAATCCCGCACGTACTAATAATCAGCGGTGTGAGAAGGTCTGGAAAATCGACCCTGCTGACACAGATCATGTCAAAATGGTTCGATGAAGATTTTTATTATCTGAACTTTGAGGACGAGCGACTGATATCGTTTTCAGCAGAAGAGGATTTTGATCTCCTTTATCAGGTGTTTCTGGAACTTTACGGGGAACAGAAAACCTTCTTCTTCGATGAAATCCAGAACGTTTCCGGCTGGGAACGGTTTGTGAGACGGATGTATGAACGCGACAACAAGTTCGTAATCACAGGGTCGAATGCGAGACTCCTGAGCAGGGAACTCGCTACGCACCTGACCGGACGGCATATCGCAAAAGAGGTATATCCCTTCTCATTCAGGGAATTTTTGAGGCTCAAAGATGCTGAACCCGAAGAAAATTTCGAGTATATCACAGAAGAGCGGGCTAAAATCGCAAAACACCTCTCCCAATACATCGAAGACGGCGGTTCTCCAGAGTATCTGATATATGGCGAGAAGGAGATACTTCACAGGCTCTTTAGCGATATACTCTTCAGGGACATACTTGTGAGGTATGGGATAAGGGAAACAAAGACATTTCAGGAGATTGCCAACTATTTGATGGCGAACGTCTCAAACACGACCAGTTACAACCGATTAAAGAACATCTTCAATCTGGGCAGTGTGAATACCGTAAAGAACTACACCGAGTATCTGGAAAGCAGTTTTTTGATCTTTTTTGTCGATCGATTCTCATATTCCGGAGGTGTGCGACATGCGTCCCCTAAGAAAGTTTACTGCGTGGATACCGGGCTCAGGAATGTGGTATCCTTTAAATTTTCAGAAGACATCGGAAGAGCGATAGAGAATCTCGTATTTATAGAATTGAAGCGCCGTTCATCGCAAACAGAGATCTATTACTGGAAGAACCGGGGAGAGGTGGATTTTGTGATAAAGAAGGGTCCGAAGGTTGAGGAACTGATCCAGGTCTGTTATTCCATAAATGAAGAGACCGAGAAGCGGGAGGTGAGTGCGCTCGTGGAGGCGATGGATGAGTTCGGGCTTGTGGAGGGGCTGATCATAACCGATGACATCGAGAGGGAAGAGGAGATCGGTGGCAGGAGGATCGTGTTCATGCCGCTCTGGAAGTGGCTGCTTGCGACCCCCTGAGTAGTGTAGGAAGTTGGGTCTTTGCATACCATCGCGTTGCAGTGACTAAAACCATGAGACTTTTTGATATTTTCGAAATAAGGTTTTGGAAAACCACAGAGAGCACAGAGGGACACAGAGGCGGCAAAAGAGAAAAATAACAACTCTCTGTGATCCTCTGTGTCCTCTGTGTCCTCTGTGGTTTAATCTTCCTTACCATGACCAGATCATCTGGAAGGGTGAAAAAGTGTGTGCAACGCGAATTACCAGAGAGCCGGAAAGTTGTGATCCAACCCATACTACAGGAATGCAGTGCTTGCGCTCTCGCTCACCTCTGTTGTGATCACAATCGCAGTCTTTGGCTACGAGATTCTCAGGCAGATTTGACCGGATCATCGCGACCTGCCCCCTCCCCTACCGCAGGCAGCGCGTTCCTTGATGCGACAAAAGCATCGACGCCGTCCCGGGTGGTTTCGTAGATGTGACCTGACCCAATCGCATCAACGACCCCCATCCGGTGCATCTTGTCTCGCAGCGGGTCTCTCACATGGGAGAGGAACATAACAATATTTCTGCGGCTCAGTTCCGTGTTCAGCTTTATCAGACGATCAGCGCCTGTGATGTCGATATCGTTCATGGCTTCTGCGTCAATCAGAACAGTTTTCACAGGTTCCCCGGCTTTGGCAATACAGCGCGTAACCGCACTTGCAAAGAAGTTGCAATTAAAGAAGATGAGTCTGGCATCAAAGCGGAAGATAAGCAGCCCAGGGATAGTTTCTGCATCAGGCCGCCTGCGGATATCCCGATAATATTTCCTCTCACCAGGAACTCTGCCCAGAACGGCTGTGCCCGGGCGACATGCCTTCTTGATCAGCACCAGAAGTGAGAGGACGACTCCAAGACCCACGCCCTGCAACACGCCGAGGGTAAGCACGCCGATGAAACAGACCATGCTCAGCGCAAACTCTGTGCGACTGAATTTCATCGCTTTCTTGAGTTTGGCAGTCTGGTCAAAACCGACCATCAGCACTATCACGATGGCTGCCAGCGTCGCTTCGGGCAGGTTGGTAAATAGCGGCATCAGTACAAGGAGCGTCAGGATCGCAAAGATTGCGCTTACGACATGGCTGATCTGCGTCTTCCCGCCCGCGCCCATAGCAACCGACGTCTTCGACAGGCTGCCCGCTACGACAAATCCCGAGCTTAAGCCCGCGCCCAGATTAGCAGTGCCAAGGGCAAATAACTCCTGATCGGGGTCGATTCTTCCACCCTCCTTCGAGGCAGCGCCAGCGGCTGCGCCAACCGTCTCTATGTAGCCGAGCAGAACTATCGCAAGGGCGCCTGGGACAACAGCCATATAATCCATCAGGCTCGCGTCTGGCAAACTCATGGGCGGCAAGCCGGTGCTGAGTGTGCCGACCACGTCAACGCCTTTAGTTGTCAGGTCCAGCGCTGAAACCGCCACAATGGAGAGGATGATGGTTGTGAGTGCAGCCGGCAACTTCGAGACATACCGCCTGACCACAAAAATTAACACGATGCTGCCAACACCGAGTGCCAGCGTTGTTAGGTTAGTATCAGGCAGCCCCCGGATAATCACCAAAAGTTTTTCAAAGAAATTGCCACCATCACAGTCGATGCCAAACAGCTTGGGCACCTGACCGATGATGGTGACCAGGACAACCCCCTCGAGAAAGCCTGCCATCACCGGGATCGAGATAAAGTCGGCTATCCACCCCATCCGCAGCGTTCCAAACACTATAAGGAACACCCCCACCGCTATCGCCATCGCCGTTGTTAGCGCCAGATACTCAGCCGCACCACAGGCAGCCAGTGCGCCAACTGCGCTTGCGGAGATCAGGCACGCTGCCGAATCCGCGCCCACAACGAGCGTGCGTGACGTGCCGAAGATGGCATACAGGAACAGCGGTATAGGGATTGTGTACAACCCCATTATCGGGGGCACTCCTGCAATCCCGGCATAAGCCATCGCCTCCGGCACGAGCACCGCCCAGATGGTCAGTCCGGCAATGAGATCGTGGCGCAGCCAGGAGGATTTGTATTTTGGTAGCCATGTCAGGATCGGCAGGTACAGGTGAAGCAGGTTCTTATGGTCAGTCGAACTTGTTTCGTTATTCATGGTACCGATCTCCTTTGATAATGGCTTTGTTAGCTGAAGTGTTTTTAACTGGTTGGTGAAATCGTTCCCGGATGGTAAAAAAGTTGCGCTCTCACTCCGCTCAGAAGGAGAGTGCGATCTTGAGCGATGGGGGGTAGAATCGGTTGTAAGCGATTTTGAAAAGATGTTTGGGAGAAGGTTGAAACTGTACGTAGTGAGGGAAGATAGGTCAACAACCCTTGATCAAGGAGTCGTAACGAAATAACATAGTCATCCTGATCGTTGGGAGCCGTTTAAACGTGTGTATATATGATCTTCTATATAGATCCTATGTGCAAGGTTTATCAAGAATCAGAATGAGTCTAAACCATGGAAACGGTCACCAGTATGCTCGTTGCAACGATACTGGCGCTGTATACGTTCTGCACCTCCTGCTGGTATGCGCCATCCCGGATATTCGATTCAGTTATGCCATTCGTCTTTGTCGCGCTATTTGCATATCTTCTGACCGTGTATGTCGTGTACAGACACAGACGCCGGGTGCAGGTGTGAGTGATCTACGTCTCGATGACGGCTACTATTGTCAGTACCAGTGAAAATATTTCAACCAACTTTTCATCTGTAGTGACAAGTTTGTGGATCGGTTCAGACCCTTGTGGAAGTGGCTGCTGGAGATTGCTTGATAACTATATAGATTCTGGTGCTAACTATAGGTTAATCACTCCTAAATACATTATATGTGCAAATTTTATATAGCATATCATCTCCACGCGTGTAACGTGGTGATCGAGTCGCTGTCTCCCTGCTGTAGACTCCCGATCAGGCGATCGATCACCAGCATAAACCGTGGAGGAATGACAACTATGAACAGAACATATATGAAAAATGGCTTGATCGCCATTCTGGTGATGACAGTACTTATATCGCCAGTCTGCGCTCAAGCCGGCAATCTGGGACATGATTCCATGTACCCGGCACTGCCGCAAAAGGACGCTACGCCGGATTATCTTCTGGTGGGCGATGTCGGTGTAACAGTCGACGCCGGTGCGAAGGAAGCAATGCTGCAGTTCGATACGTTGCTTGCAACACCAGGAGTGAAGGTGTACTACGGACTTTACGTGCCAGAGCAGGAGATACAGGTGCCGCAGTATCGAAGATCGACTACAGAAGACCTGACTGGCGAGAGCGCATCCCACAGCGCCACAATCAACATCGGGAAGTTTGAGGGTGCACGTTACGATATCTGCAACTTTGCGGATGAGGGCGGTGTGATCTGCTACAGAATCGAACTCTACAACCCAGACGTTGCCACGTCAGTACTTTATGATGGCAGATTCAGGGTCGACGGGGATTACAATCTTGTGCCGTGCATAATCGAAGGTCCTTTTGTGGATCTTGTGACAACAGACAGTGCGGTGATCTCATGGAAGACCAATGTGCCCACGACCGCCGCGGTTGAGATCGACGGCGGGTCTTACACCGATGGGGCGTCTGGTACCAGCCACGAGGTATCAATCACAGGACTCTCTGCGGGTACGGGATATGAGTACGATGTGCTCGTCGATGGTGTGAACTATGCTACATACCACTTCACAACCGAACCGGCAAGCCCGAAGTTTGAGTTTGCGATAATGTCAGACTCAAGAGCCGGCGTTGGTGGCGGCGAGAGGAGCTTTGCTGGTGTTAACTACCACAAATTAAGCAGATTCACGATCGACGCGTACCAGAACGGCGCAGACTTCGTCGTCTTCAGCGGAGATCTCGTCAATGGCTATACCACGAGCATGGACGACTATCGCATGCAGCTTGGGGCATGGAAGGACGCCACAGAGCAGGTCGGATGCTATATCCCGATATACGAGGTTATGGGAAACCACGAGGCTCTGGTGGATGTCTATGATGACGGAAGCAGTTATGGCATCAAGTTTGATAAGCAGGACGATGGCGCCAATAAGAGCGCTGAGATGATCTTTGCAGAGGAGTTTGTGAATCCGGCTGGTGGTTCCCCGGATCCTGAGAATACGACTGCCCCAAGTTACGCGGAGAACGTCTACTACTTTGACTACGGGAATACGAGAGTCATCGCGTTTAACACGAACTACTGGTGGTGCAGCCACCCTGAGGACTTCGGAGGCAACCTCGAGGGATATGTGATGGACAACCAGCTTGCGTGGATCAAGGATGTCCTTTCTGATGCGAGAGACGATTCAACGATCGAACACATCTTTATGTTCGCGCACGAGCCAGCATTCCCGAACGGGGGGCATCTGCATGATGCACAGTGGTATAATGGAGGAAATTCCTCTGAAAACAAGGATTACTATGGAAACCCGCTCGACAGGACGTATGTTATCGAGCGCAGGGATGCGCTCTGGGAGGCAATAAGTCAGAATGGTAAGGTCGTGGCAGTATTATTTGGCGACGAGCACAACTACAACAGGATGTCTGTCGATTCCGAGACACCTGTGTACCTCGACGGATCAGTGAATCCGAATTTCACAAACCCAGTCTGGCAGATCATTACTGGCGGGGCTGGTGCGCCGTTTTATGCGCAGCAGGACACACCGTGGTCCGGTGACGTCGAATCCTTCTATCCGTCCAAGCACTGCTGCATGATCAGTGTCGATGGAGGCAAGGTCTCCTTAAAGGCGATAAGCGACTCGGGCGAGATCGTGGACGAGTGCGTGCTTCGAGATGGTGCGCCAGCAGGCGATGGGGGCGTAACCAAACTCTCAGCAGAGGTTATTCCGGCGATCTCGATCACTGTCGAGACCTCAGCGCTTGACTTCGGAATAGTTGGAGCGGGCTTGAGTTCTGCTACATCGCAGATCAGGATTGCGAACACTGGAACTCATGATGTTGTTGTGACAGCAGAGATCGGGGCAGATGAGAGCGGCTTCTATGAGGGGGCGCTCAGATTAAACGGCGGTTCCGTGGATGGATTCTCGGAAGGGATACCTGCTGACATCACCGACTTTAAATACGCAGAGGATGTCGCGGCATCGCTTGAGGCTCCGGAATGGGCTGGCGGAGCGTACGACGGAACGGTGCTATTCGTGGCAGAGGGGATTTAGGTCCCCCTCTTTTTTATTCAGAGCCTGACGCCCACGTTCTGCGCAAGCTTGCTGGTATGCGCTGTCATTCGCATGGTGCAGGCGAACAGCAGGGTGTCGTAGATCGCAATTACGGGGTTTTGTGAGGTTGGCAAAGCCTTAATGCAGGAGAAGAATACAAAGAGGAGTATGCGATGATTGAAGTTCGTCCGGAAGGATCTATAGATGGGGGATGTTCGGATATACAACATTTAAGTGAAATCGGGCTTTGCGGTGGCAGGGAAGAAACCATCTTTGAAATTTATGATAACCAGTTACGAACATGAATAAAAAACCAACAAGAGAACTTTGGAGAAGCATCCTCATAGTAATATTCATCATTCTCGGAGTAACGTGTGGAATAGTGTATTATAGTGAAGTGATCCCGGTGGAGAGTCCCGGAACTGTGCCTCCCACTCCCCACCCACGAGCTCCGGCGGATCTTATTGAGGGGGATGGGTTAAAAGAACTTGAAAATTTGAGCGACCTTGAAATCTTGAAAAGAATCCTTAAAAACGACGAGGCAAGGGTAACGATATCAAATCTTGTGAACTCTCGCGGAAAACATGTAGCTGACACCGGAATAAGTATTAGAGGGGGAGCAGGTTTTGACGCTACAGAATATAACCTTCAATTGGCAGTAAGACCTTTGCACAGACCAGAAGATGAACAAGTTGTTATCAGCCTTTACGACGCTAACGTTCTTGAAATCGACACGATCGACCGGTGCAGAGCTTACTTAGGTTACTTTACCAAATCCCAGTGGGAGAGCATGGGCGAATTTGAACGCAAAGAATATCGTAGTGTAACGAATGAGGAGATGGATAGATTATTGGAAATAAATCCTGATTCGTCGAAATATGAAGATAAACTCTTTGTCGGCGTTGAAAGAGGCGAAGTTTTGGTTTTACACGGTTTTGCATGGAACAAAACATCTCACATTATCGATAGATTTGAGGTGCACGAAGGAAAATACGCTACTATAATTAATCTACCTGATACGGAAGAACTGGAGGGGCTCGGAGGGACAATGAGACTCCGCGGGGAGATGTTAGTAATAAGTGAATAAGATATTACAGTGATGCTGCCACCCATGCCCGGATATCGGCTCCCTCCCGGATGCCTTTCATTCTTGTTTTGTTGGTTCTGTAGTTTCTCACGGAAAGCATGGCAAAACACATTGCTGAGCAATAGGAGATCGACGGCAGAATGATCGCGTTCATGCCGTTTGTGGAAATGGCTGCATGAGACCTCCGGGGCGCGGGAGTGAAGTTGTGATTGAATCTATATAGTCTCTGGTATTACCTATAGGTAAATCACCTCTAAATACATCATTTGTGCAAATTTTATATAGCATATCCTCCCACGCGTGTACCGCGGTGGTCGATATGCCTTCTATGCTGCTAACTCCCGACCAGGCGATCGACCACCAGAATAGGGAGCATAACAACTATGAACAGAACACGTACAAAAATCGGGTTAACCTCCGTTCTGAAGCTGCCGATGCCTGTGTCGCAGGTATTGTCAGATGAAGATGGTGCAAAAGATATAGTTCGCCTTATTGAAGATGGAATGGGTTTTTCGCAGGTGGCTGCGCCTGTGTTTATGAGACCGGACCTGATGGCAACCTGAGCTCCCCTCCCAAATATGAATTGAGGAATCGATGATGAAAAATAGAATCGTATTGATTGGCTTTTTAGCCGTTTTAGTGATAACGGCTGCGGCTTTGCCCGCTGCATCCACTCTTGAGTGGCGGCATCACTTTATTGAGCTGGCAGAGGACTGGCAGGCACTGGGATTTGACCTCGATTACCTGGAGCCTGAGTTCGTTGCTACCACACCCGATGGCGGGGGTGCTCTCATCACCATCCAGGACGGAAGCGCGGTTGCCGTGGTCAATCACAGCAAGCTGGTAAAAATAATCATACTCCCTGCCGATGCAGAACCGGATGGCATTGCAATCTCGCCTGATGGGAACGTAGCAGTGACCGCGAATGAAGAGGGGCAGAGCATCTCGCTCATTAACCTGAGCAACGGGCTTGCCAGTGCAGAGTTGACCGGTACAATTGACGTACTTCAATTCCTGCCAATGGATGATCCTGATTTCAAACACAAGAACGGCGAAGTAGATCCCGAGGGAGTGGCGATATTCAATAAAGCGGGGCGCAGTTATGCAGTGCTTGCTCTGGAGAAATCAGCCTCGCTACTGGTACTTGATGTTACGGACCCTGGTAATGTAACCAATATGAGCCTGCTGCCAGTGGGTATCACGGGTGATGAGCACAATCCGGATGACCGGGAGGCTGAGCCGGAAGGGGTTGCCATAAGTCCGGGGGGCGATCTGATCGCGGTTGGTAACGAAGAGGAGGGTACAGTGAGCCTGATACCGATCTTAAACGGCAGCGTCCTGGAATTTGGTGAGCGGGTGAATTTTGACCCCAGCGGCAGGGAGGCTGAGATCGTTGCCTTTACTCCGGACCAGCAACGTCTCATGGTGACCAATTCCAAAGAGAATACACTCATCATTTTAAACATCAGTGATCTTGCTGACATCAACGAAGAGCAAGTTATCGACCTCTCCGGTTATGGCGAGCCTACATCGGTGGCAGTCCATCCGGATGGCGATTATGCTCTGGTCAGTATAGCTGATGGAGTGAACCCGACGGTCAATCCCGGGAAGGTACTCGCATTCTGTCTCTCATCCTACGACCTGCTTTTCGAATTCACGGTTGGTCAGGTGCCAGATAGCATTGGCATCACGCCTGATGGAAATTATGCCTTCGTAGCCAATGAGGCTGAGAATGAAGACATTCCCGAGGATGATGGGATCGCTGGCAGCATATCCGTGATCAACCTGACTGGTCTGGATAATCCCCTAAAACCTGATACGGCTACAACCGAACTCTCGGCAAACGTCGTTCCTGCGATCTCAATCACCGTCGAGACCCCATCGCTTGACTTCGGAACGATCGGGGCGGGACTCAGTTCGGCTACATCGCAGATCGGGATCGTGAACACTGGCACCCATGATGTTGTTGTGACCGCGGAGATCGGGGCGGATGAGAGTGGCTTCTATGCTACGGCGCTCAGGCTGAACGGCGGCGATGTGGGCGGATTATCTGTTGGGCTACCTGCTGACATCACCGACTTCGAATACACAGAGAATGTCGCAGCATCGCTTGAGGTTCCGGAGTGGGCTGGTGGCGAGTACGATGGAACAGTGCTCTTTGTGGCAGAGGGGATATGATCCAACCTTTATTTTACACAAGAGGAAATGATAATGAATAAAAAAGTATTTATGCTTGCGGCAATCGCTCTTCTCGTGATTGCGACGCACGTACATACCGCATCTGCATTAGGGGTTGGAGCATCTCCTGGCAGAATCGATTACGGGGTTCTGGAGACTGGCGATGGATCAGCAAAGAGTCTCTACGTCATCAATACCGGTAATGAGGTTGAGAGGATCGTTGTCGTGGCAGAGACATTTGAGGATATAACTGAACTATCTGCTTCCGAATTCGCATTGAATCCGAAGGAGAGCAGATTGATCAATGTTACCATGGATATACCATCTGGTTTTGAGATGGGGGATCATTCGGGAAGCATTCTTATCACAGGTTTTCCAAGCGCGTCAACAGGTCTTGGCATCGGGGCGTCTGTCAGGATACCAGTAGAATTCTCTGTTGAGGAGAAAACAGCCTCATTGAGGACTCTCGGATTCGCCATCATCGGTTGCGTATGTTTGATGATCGTAATCCTTGTATGTAGCAGAAGATTAAAATGACAGGGAAAATCATCCTCATCGTTCTCATCGTCCTCTTGTCCCTGCTGCTGACACCAGCACTCGTCGCCGCGAATGAGTGCTTAAATGACGATCTGGATACCGATGTGGAATGGGTAAGCTCAGGCAGCGCGAAGATCGCATGGGGCAGGACTTATGAACTCGTTATAGGTGATGAGAGTGAGGGGGGTGATGAGGTGTACACCCTGCGGGCTGATGATTTTGACATCAGTCTGAACGCATCGGCTATATCGATTGAGAAGGGCGGGGAGGTGAGGAAAGCGATCCTGAATCTTAACCTGCTCGAAGATGATCGTTGTTTCGACTGGGATTCCGAGATAAAAGTGGAACTGACCGATATAACCACAGATTCGCATAAAACTCCGTCAGCGCAACTCAAATTCTATCGCAGAGGATTGCCTGAACTCGATATCAACATCGATGCGACATCCGATGATTTCGAGGAGGTTCACGTATCTTCTGACCAGTATGCTCCGGAAAAAGAGAAGACGATCACGATCGATGTCAGGAATGCAGGGGACGCATGGATAGAGACTGTCAAATTAACTGTTGAGATCGGGGAGCTAAAATTGAAGGGTTACAATGGATTAGAGTTTCATGATCAGACCATATACAAAAATTTAGGGTGCATGGAGAAAGATGACAAAAAATCGATCAATTTCACGGTAATTGCTCCAGCATGGGACGGAACAACCTCGCCTTACGAGATCAATTACAATATATCGGCTTATGCCAAAGGATTCGACATCAAGGACGGGCATCATGCGGCAAACGAGTCCATAACCCTTTCATGCACCGACCCTGAGATCCGGGTGGTAAAATCGGTCAGCTATGACGAGATCGGTATGAGCCCGTGCAATCTCGTGAGATCGAATAAGTACAGTCTGCGCGAGGTGGTCGCATGTATGCCAGAGGCGCTGATATACAACGTGAGTGAGTGGAGCACCGTGGAACTCCGAGTTTACAATGTTGGTTTCTATCCGGTCCACAATCTCAATATTACGGATTCCCAGATCCCGGATGGCTTAAGGGTCGCCAAGACATATACAAAAGGATCGCCAGCGTGCGTATCTGAGGAGACTCCATATTCTATAGGGTACAAGCTCTTCCCGACAAAGCCTGGCAAGTATACCTTCGATGCGCCGTCTGCTGAGGCGGATGTCTATGGAAAGGATTTTTCGTGGGAATCGAGCGGCGTTACGATCACGGTTCACGGACCTCACATAAACCTGACCAAAACGGTCGCAGAATCGGAAGGCGGGGCATATAAGGTAACCCTGAATCTGCGAAACGATGGCGACCGCGCCGCACATATCAACCTCACAGACGCCGTGCCTGCTGGCGCTGGTTATATCGAGGAGAGCGCAGAGGAAGGAATCGCTGGCGGCGGACTGCCGCTTTCTGAATGGGATCTTGATCTCTGCAGGGTCGATGATTCCCACCGCATAGCAGTAGAGGGCGTTCTTCTGCCGCCGGGAACGTCGCTTGAGGCGTCCTACCTGATACGTCCGGACCGGTTCGATAAACTGGATCTTCCGCACGCTGAAGTCTGGTTCAGGGCTCGGAACTACTACGAAGGCGTGGTTCGCTCCTCGTTCTGGGAGTCTGGTGCCGAGGTGGTGCAGATATGGGATCCGTCAGCAGGCGGCTGGGTGACGCCGGATAATAGCTCAGGGGAGGCGGGTGTCAATGAGACCGCGGTACCGACACCGACACCTGCCGAACCCTCAAATTCGACACAGTTTAAACAATCGCAGCAGGTTTTGCTGAACAGGTCGGATGGCAATCAAACAAATCAAACAACACTGCACACATCGCCACTCTCCAGCATAACCGGCAGACTACCGCACCAGATCAAGGACAGGATGCAGTGGGCAGGTTCTGCCGTTGAGACCGGGAGCAAAGTGACATCTACCATTGCAGATACCTCGCTCACATTGATCGCGATCATAGTTGCAGTTTCAGGCTTCTTGCTGGCGTTCGCACTGTTGCGGACGGGTGGTCCCCCGGTTTCACCGGGGACGTGAACAGGCGCAAGAGAACGCAGATTCCGGATTCTGGTACCATGGATACAATTATCGACACCGTGTCCCGCAGTATCACGCTTTCACCTGCTGGTGCATGTTTGTTCACCTATATAGATTCCAATGTTAACTATAGGTATTTCGTGCATACATATATCCATTGTACAAGGTTCATATAGACGCAGTTACAACCATACCATCAGAGCGCGCTGGTAGACAACCGGAGAGTCTCGGGAGTCTGATCCGGAAAAGAGTCGCTTTAACTTGATAGAGTGAGTGCTCACTTTGTCACAGGAACAGAAAAACCAACACAAAGGAGGAAACAGAATATGAATATAGGAACAATAATCAAGAACCTGTTTACAGGAATGTGGGAGGACACTCGTGCGGTGTCGCCTATCGTGGCGACGCTCGTCCTCGTCGTCGTGGCAATTACAGGTGCTGCGGCTGTGGGAACGATCATGGGGACGTTCTCATCGGATGTATCCGATCAATCGAACACCGGGGAGCTTACAAGCGCATCCTCGACCGAAATCCTGATCGCAGGCAGCACAACCGTGCAGCCGGTATCAGAGTTACTTGCAGAAGCGTACATGGATGAGCATCAGGGCGTGAAGATCACAGTGCAGGGCGGCGGCTCAGGCGCAGGCGTGTCGTCTACCGGACTGGACATCGTTGACATCGGCGCGGCATCAAGAGACCCGAAGTCTGAGGAGACGGCGAAGTTCCCGGACATCAAGACGCACAAGATCGGCGGCAGCGCAGTTGTTGTGATCGTCAACAAAGATACTAATCTGATCAACGCCACCAAGGATGTGATAAATGATGCATACGTGAATCACTCCTTCGGAGGAAACCTGTCAACCATAACCAAGGTATTCGATCGGTCGGAAGCGTCAGGCACTGAGGAAACTTTCTGTAAGTGGATCGGCAACACCACCTTCCACAGCGATGTTGTGGGTAAATCAGGCAATGCGGGTGTGCTTAAAGCAGTGGAGGACACGAAAAACAGCATTGGCTTCGTTGACTTCGGATTTGCAGATGGTAGTGATGACGTCATTGCAATCGGTCTCATTGATGGCGGCAAGCTATACAGTGTAACAGAGGACAATATCAAGGATCAGCTCAAGACTGACGGTACAAGCACGGTAACGTATCCGTACAAGATGGCAAGACCGCTGAACTACATGACGAACGGCGAGCCAAACTCGATGGAGCAGGCGTTCATCACCTTCGCAAGGTCCCCGGGTGCAGCAACCTACTTCGAAGAGTGTGGATACTTCCCAGTAACCTCGATTGCGTAAGTAGTCCATAAGATTTGTGCCTGATCATGGCACAAATCACCCATTATTTTTTAAAGATGAACCCAGACGAACTCCGGTCAAAGTTACCGCACCTACTCCTTCTAACCTGCGTTCTCGCAACAGCAGCAATCACCCTATTCTTCATCGCATTCATCTTCAAGACCGCGCTCCCTGTATTTGAAAGCCAGGGTTTGGGCTTTATCACAGGAACGAAATGGAGTTATTCCGAGCAGGTCTATGGCATCAGGATTTTTATCATCGGAACGCTTGTGATGACTGCTGTGACCCTCTTGCTTGCAGTTCCACTGAGCGTCTTTACTGCGATATTCCTTTCAGAGTTTGCGCCGGTCCGCGTGGCAGGAATCATGCGCCCGACAATCGAACTCCTTGTAGGCATCCCATCTGTAGTCTACGGCATCTTCGGGCTATTTGTGCTCGAAAATATATTCCAGGATCACATCGACCCGTTCTTAAGCGGCACGCTCGGATTTATCCCGTTCTTCAGTGACCCATCCCCAAACAGCGGAACAGGCGTCCTTCTTGCATCAACGATCCTTGCGGTGATGATCCTCCCGACGATCATCGCCCTATCAGAGGATGCGATGCGTGCAGTTCCATTCGAGTATAAGGAAGCATCGTTTGCGCTCGGAGCAACCCACTGGGAGACGATACGGAAGGTGGTGCTGCCGACAGCATCAGGCGGCATCCTTGCGGCAACGGTTCTCGGGATGATGCGTGCGATGGGCGAGACGATGGCTATTGTGATGCTGCTTGGGAACTCCGCGCATATCCCGTCATCGGTACTCGATACCGGGTATGCGATGACCTCAAAGATCCTGAATGACATCGGCTATTACTGTGCGATGGATGAGCCCAGAAGCGCGCTCTTCGGGATCGCGGCGGTTCTCTTTGCGATGGAGATCATCTTTGTGGCTGCTGCAAGGAAGATCGGGGGCAAGCTATGAACAAACGTGACGCCCGCCTCGCAGCGAGTATATGGTACAGGGCAGCAGCAAGAAATAAAACCGCAGAGGACGCGGTGGGACGCGGAGGATCGGTTAAACAACCTCTGCGCACCTCTGTGCACTCTGCGGTTAATAACAAAGAATATTCCGAACCTAATTCCGGAAGATAATAAAAAGTCTCAGAAACCAGTTCTAACCAGATAAAAGACTCATGAACAAACGAACACTCGAAGGACACATCTTCAAAGCGATCTCGTACATCGCAGCAGCAATCACTCTCCTCGCACTTGTCGGAATCCTCGGACGGATCACGCTTGAAGCGCTCCCCAGTCTCAGCCTCTACTTCATAATCACTCCGGAATCAGATGTCCCAGGTCTTGGCGGTGGGATCGCTAACGCAATCGCGGGAACACTCCTGCTCTCGATCCTCTCAACCGCGCTTGCAACACCGCTTGCCGTCGGAACCGCGGTGTATCTCAAGAGGTATGCAAAACCCGGAATCCTTGTGCGTGCATTCGGATTCCTGCTCGATGTGCTTGCCGGCACGCCATCGATCGTGCTCGGCATCTTCGGGCTATTATTCCTTGTCTACTACATGAAATTCGTAACAGGCGGATTTTCGCTGATCGCAGGAACGATCGCGCTCACCATCCTGATACTGCCTGTAATTGAGCGTGCTGCAGAGGGTGCGATAGACACAGTTCCATCCGAACTCGAGGAGGCAAGTTACGCGCTCGGCGCATCGAAATGGGACACGGTACGGCGCATAACAGTACCTTTCGCGCTCACAGGAATACTCACAGGCATGGTTCTCGGGATCGGGCGGGCGGCAGAGGAGTCTGCTGTGGTAATCCTGACAGCGGGCTACACCCAGTTTATGCCTGAATTCAAGGTTCTCCCGCGTGAGGGGTTTTTATTTGGGATGAAGATATATCCGTTCCAGGATCTCACAGCAGCGCTTCCGATCACGGTGTACCGATCATTCGAGTTCCCGCATCTCATCCCTGCATCGAACGGATTCGCAGCCGCTTTTGTCCTGATCGTGATCGTGATGCTGATCAATGCGGCAACAAGAATGCTGCTATGGAGGAGTCGGATTGGTTAAATTCGGGTTCAGACTGAAGCGGAGAGGGGCGGCAGCTCTTGACCAGTGGTTTTCCGAATCCCTTCCAGACGGTGGGTTATGGCAAAGAAGATTTACCACAGAGGACGCGGAGGGCACAGAGAGTTGCTGCTTGTCTTTGTGGGCACTGTCTAAAAATCCAGTGATTTCCGCCGATTTACTTGATTCGTGCCATTCGTTTATTCGTGCCATTCGTGATAAAATCAGCACCAAGAGATCACGAATAGTAACGAATGACGCGAATTGCACGAATGTTCGAACACGTGCACACCACCATAAAATCAGAGTGTTTTCACTGGAGTTTTCGATTGTGCCTTATATAATGCTACTTCTCGCAATCGCGATTGCTACGGGATGTACATACGCTGCTGCGGAGGGTACTGTTCCAGGTGACCTCGATGGGGACCGGATCGTATCGGAAACCGAACTTTGCAGCGCCATCCTGACATATCTCGATGGCTCTTCCGAGCATCTTCTACCGGCTGAACTGAGAGCAGCATCCCGCATTCATGCGTACTATCCGAGAACGATCATCTGCGCAGACGGCAGGGATGTGACCGCCTACAAGCCAATCGAGCGGATCATCGCGCTCTCTGATCCGCAGGCAGATGCGATCAGAGTGCTCGGGGCAGAGGATCGCGTGACTGGCGTGAGCAGTGGTATCGCAGCAGAAACGATGCTTCTGCCTGTGATGTGCACAAAGCCGGTGGTTGGAACAAGTGCCAAACCGGATCCTGAGGCGATACTTGCGCTGAAACCCGATATCGTTATCACGTACAGGACCTGGAATATCGGGCTCGAAGAGAAGATCGAACCTGATGTCAGGGTGGTGCGTCTTGATTTCACAGACCCGGATAACCTGACCGATGACATGAGAAAACTCGGATACCTGCTTGAAGAGGAGGCGCGGGCAGTGGAGTTTATCGAATGGCACAATGGTTATATGCGTGTGATCAAGAACCGAACAGAATTAATTCCGAATACGGACAAGCCAAGAGTATATCTGGAGTTATATCCAAATATCTGGAGATATAAGACGTTTAGCAAGGATTCCACAGGAGATAGGCAGTGCACCCTCGCTGGCGGCATCAACATCGCAAGGGACCTCTTCGAAGGATCCCCCACGCTCGATCCTGAGTGGGTACTGGAACAGAACCCGGATGTCATCATCCAGGTCGTGACGAGCAAGCTCCCATCCGGCTATGATTGCGATGACCCTGCCGGGATGAAGCGAATTCGGGGTGACCTCACATCCCGCCCTGAACTTGCAGACGTCTCTGCGGTGGAGAACGAGAGGGTGTATGTGGTCGCCTCGGATATCAGATGCGGGGTGCAGCAGGTGGTGAGCCTATCGTATTTTGCAAAGTGGTTCCATCCGGACATTTTTGAGGATATGGATCCGCAGATGATCCAGCAGGAATATCTGGAGCGGTTCCAGCGCATCGATTTTAATGTGAGTGAACACGGGGTGTTTGTGTACCCGGAGATGAAACGATGAAGAGGGTGCAGTCCGCGCTTCTGGTACTGCTGCTTCTTGCATCAGGTCTACCAGCATCCGCACAAGGCATGGGGATCCCGGGCGACATGGATCACGGCAGGACATTCGCATATCCGCCGAGGTGATGATAATTATATATACTTCATTAATATATGCACTCCACTACGTGGCGAAGATCGTTCCAGTCATAGCGATCGGTATCCTTGCAACAAACTATGCAGTCAACATCGGGCTGATGAGAAAGTTTGACAGGTTGGTCCACCCGATCTCAAAGAGGGCGAACATCTCCGGGGTATCGGCTCTCTCGGTTGTGACGAGCATGTTCAGCGCCACTGCCGCTTATTCCATGCTATCAGAGGAACTGACTGCAAAGAGGGTCTCTGAGAAGGAGGTCATCGCAACCACCCTGATCAGTTCCTTTCCTGGCATTCTCTCCCATCTGTTCACGTATTTTCTGCCAGTGGTGATCCCGATTCTCGGATTTACGACCGGCATGATCTATATCTGCCTTCGGGGACTTGTAGCACTTGTGAAGACCTGTCTCGGGTTCGTGCTTGCACGGATGTGGCTGGGTGGGAACGCGATCGCCCCGTACGGATCATCCGCACAGCATCAGGCACATAAGCCCGACAACGATTCAGCCAGTGATAACAGCAGCAGCGCGTGGAACAAAAGTGTTAAAACCACGTACGGGATGCTCAAAAGGATCGTACCTGTGATGTTTGTAACCCTGTTTCTGGTAGCGCTTCTGATGGAGCGCGGCGTCTTTCAAGAGTTATCTGGAATTATAGATCCAGTTACAGATATTTTAGGACTCGAAAGTGAGGTAGCACTGGTCAGTGCGACTGAAATCTTGAACACATATTCCGGACTGATTCTTGCCGGCAGCTTCTTTGATACCGGTGTGCTATCAACAAAAGGAGTGCTGATCGCCCTGATGCTTGGAAATGTGATATCGTTCTCGACACGATTTGCAAAGCACTCGCTGCCACTGCATGTATCGCTCTTTGGTCCAAAGCTCGGGAGTAAGATCGTTGCGATCAATGGTGCTGCAACGCTTGTTCTGGATATTGTGATAATAATTGTACTTATATTAATATAAAAATATGATGATCTCACAAATCATGGGAAAGTTTTATTACGTGTTCAACAGACTCGACCTGATAATCGAATTCAGAACGAAGAGATGTGAAATGAAGAAACCCGTATACTGCGCAATAATACTCCTAGCGTCCACGATACTACTGAGCTGTACACCTGCTAACGCTCACGATTTCCCGATCGCGGGAGATGCGGATGCGGACATGGTTGTATCAGAAAGTGAACTTGCGTTCTCGATTCTTGCATATCTCGATGACCCTGGCAGCCACCTCACCTTAAACGAACTGAGAGAGTCTGCCCATATCTATATGTATTATCCGAGGACAATCATCGATGATTCACCGGATCGGAATGAAATAACGATCTATAAACCGATGAAACGCATCGTGGTCTTGAGTTCGTACTCGGCAGAGGCGATGCGGACGCTTGATGCAACCGACAGGATCGTGGGCGTCAGCGACACGATCATCGATAGATGCCCTCTATTCATGCCAGAGTTGATGGACATACCCTCCGTCGGAAAGAGTTTCACCCCTGACGTCGAGAGGATACTCGTCCTTGCGCCGGACACGATCCTTGCTTATGCAACCTCCCTGCCTCCTGAGAAACTCGATGATAAACTGCCCGAAGATATCTGTGTCATCCGGCTGGGTTTTGAAAAGCCGGAATTCATGAGAGAGGACTTTGAGAAACTTGGATACCTGCTTGGAAAGGAGGATCAGGCAGGTGAGATCGTCGATTTTTACGATGGGTACACGGAGATCATCAGCAAGCGCGTGGCAGGGCTATCAGCTGAAGAGAAGCCCAGAGTGTACCTTGAGGGTTGGACCAACTACCATACGTGCAATTCCGATACATCATTCCATGAGATCTGCACGATTGCTGGCGGCAGGAACATCGCTGCAGATATACGCGTCCCTGCGTCACAGGTTGACCCTGAATGGGTGGTTGAGCAGAATCCTGATATCATCGTGAAATATGTCGGGACTGCGCAGGGTAGCGGCTACGAAGAAGATGATCCGGAATCGATGAAAGCGATACGGGAAGAGGTCATGAACCGCCCTGAACTCGCAGATGTCACCGCTGTGCAAAACGGGGATGTCTACTGCATCGCAATCCAGCTCACATCCAAGCCGCGATATATAATCGGGATCGCATACATGGCAAAGTGGATGCATCCGGAGCTCTTCGCGGACATAGACCCAGAAGCTACGAATGCGGAGTATCTCGAGCGTTTCCATGGGATGCCTTACAGGGGCGTCTATGTATATCCGTATCCACAGGAGTCCTGAAAATGCCACCAGAAACCGTCGACATGAATGAATCCGACATAAAGGAAGAATACACGCGTTTCATCGGGAGGAAGATACTATTCATCGCAATCCTCGCAGCACTTCTGATCCTGATCGCAGGTATAGCTGCATCGCTCGGATCGGCAAATATAGCACTCACCGATACATACTCCGCAATCATCGAGAGATTCCTCCCTGATTATGTAAGTCCAAGTAATCTTGCAACGAATGTGGTGTGGAATCTCCGGCTCCCGAGAATCCTGATGGGAGTTGCGGCAGGCATCGGACTTGCGGTTGCAGGAAGCGCCATGCAGGGAATCTTAAGGAACCCGCTTGCAAGCCCGTATACGCTTGGAATCTCATCTGCAGCAGGATTTGGTGCTGCGCTTGCGATACTGCTCGGGAAGGGTGTTGTCGAAGGGGAATACATCGTGATAGCAAATGCATTCGTATTCGCACTGCTCGCATCAGTGCTCATCATCGGGATCGCACGGTACAAGGGGGCAAGACCAGAGACGATGATCCTTGCCGGTATCGCGATTATGTACTTCTTCTCAGCGATGACCTCGCTTCTCCAGTACTTTGGAGATGCGGACGCTGTCAAGGAGGTGGTCTTCTGGATGCTCGGAGACCTTGACCGATCATCATGGGATACACTCGGAATCGTCGGAATCGTGCTCGTGCTCTGTGTACCACTGATCATGCTGAAATCGTGGGACTTCAATGTGATGGCTGCCGGCGATGAGACTGCAAAGAGCTTGGGCGTGCAGGTTGAGCGGGTGCGAATACTATCAATGATCCTTGCTGCCCTGCTTACCGCGAGTATCGTCTGTTTCACAGGCACGATCGGGTTCATCGGTCTCGTCTCTCCGCATATCACCCGCATGGCTATCGGAGGCGATAACAGATTCCTGCTCCCTGCATCAGGGCTTGTCGGGGCGGTTCTTCTTGTCGGGGCGGATACCATTGCAAGAAACATCATAGCGCCGGTAATCCTCCCTGTCGGGATTATGACTTCGTTTATCGGCGTCCCGTTCTTCTTTTACCTGATAATGAGAAAAGGGAGGGAGTACTGGTGAGACTACAGATAAGAGACCTATCATTCAGTTACGGGAGCACACAGATCTTAAAAGACATAAGCATGGAACTTGGTTCATCTGATGTGCTCGGCATCGTTGGTCCGAACGGTGCAGGTAAATCAACACTCATCCGGTGCATCGACCGGATCCTCGTGCCACAGCGCGGGACCATATTACTGGATGGGCAGGAGATGAAGCAGATGAACAGCATGGAGATCGCAAAGAAGATTGGTTACGTGCCCCAAAGTATCTCAAATACGTTTCCGGCGACGGTCTTTGACACCGTGCTGATGGGCAGGCGCCCGCATCTTGGCTGGCGTTCCAGTGATGCGGATATAGATACGGTTCTTGAGGTGCTTACGATGCTTAAGATCAAGTATCTCGCGATGCGTGATTTCAGTGAGATCAGCGGTGGGCAGCAGCAGAAGGTCCTGATCGCACGGGCACTTGCCCAGGATGCCGAGATTCTCCTCCTCGATGAGCCCACAAGCAACCTTGATATCAGGCATCAGCTCGAGGTCATGGAGATACTGACAAAACTGGTGAAGAAGAAAGGGCTCTCTGTGATGATGGCGATTCATGACCTCAATCTTGCTTCAAGGTATTCGGATCGTATAATAATGTTAAACGGAGGCAGCATCCGGGATACAGGCGATCCTGTATCGGTGCTGACCGCTGAGAACATAGAATCGGTTTACGGTGTGGAGGTTATCGTAAAACACGAAGCAGGTAAGCCGTATATAATACCGATAAGATCTTTTGGTGATTAAAATGGAATTTATGAAACGAAACAAAAAAAGAAATCGATTTGCAAATGATGATGACCCACTCTCAGGCGTTGCAAACTTATTCGACGTTGCAATGATCTTTGCTGTCGGCTTGCTTGTGGTATCGTTGATGTATCTCAACCTGACCGAGCTTATGACCGAGTCCGATGTAACGATCGTGAAAAACCCGGGACAGATAGACATGCAGATGATCATCAAAGAAGGAAAGGAGATCAAGACCTTGAACACAACCGAGATGATAGTAGGCGGAGAAGGATCAATGATCGGAGGAATATATCAGTTAGGGGACGGAACAATGATCTATATGCCAGAGGAGATGAAGCCGGAACCGTGATAGGTCCTAGACCACTTTTTGAGTGCGGATCATCGCTGATCGTAGCATTACTGGTGCTGCTGGTCCTGTCACACGTCGCATCCGCATACAGCGAGGACGAAATCAAATGGAATTACGCGGGCGCAGAGACCATGTATAAGAACGATACTTATGAACTCGGGAGTTATACCATCGAGATAGTCGATTTTGCAGTGGCATCTGGCATGGTGTTTCTGAAGGTGGGCAGTGATAACAAGTCCGTCGACGCCATCCTATGCAACAGCACAAAGTGTGGTGAACCCGATGAACTGGTCTATGACGATGAGATCAAACTCAAGGTCACAGAGGTCTCAGGCGATCCGCAACTGTGGATCAATGAAATAGGCATGCCGCATGCAGAGATTGAGTTCTACGAACGGCGGATCCCGGAGCTCACAGTCTCCATCTCATCGTACAAAGAGGAATACCCTCCATATATGCCTGATATCCCAGTCACAATCGAGATCAAGAACAGGGGGGATATCGAAATCGAGGATGTTGAGGTTATGATCGATACCGGCGGGCTTTCTGTGCTCGGCAGAGGTTTTAATACCGAAATTGCGGGTGGTCGGGTAAGGGCAACTTTTGAGAATATAACGGACGGCGATAAGGAGTCGATACACCTGCGTTTTGTTGTTCCGCATCTTCCAGACGTGCGGTCATTCACGATCACTGCAAATGTGACCGGCAACGACATTAAGGATGTTAGGTATACTGACTCGGATTCGTGCACTGTGCTGGTGCTCCCGGAGTCCGGACTTGAGATTTGGAAGCGGGTAAATAGCCCTGTAAATGTATCAAAATCTGCAAACGTACGGATATCTATCGCCAATACCGGTATCACAGACATTGACTCAATCACACTCTCTGACATACTTCCAGATAGCTTTGAGTCGTCCACTACACCTATGTGGCACTTTTCTCTCGAGTCAGGTAAGGAGATCTCATATTCGTATAACCTCTTCTGCGGAGTGCCGGGCGAGTACGAGCTTCCGGAAGCTGTCGCAAATTTCAGTTTCGAAGGACACGATTATTCAATTTCTTCCAATTCGCCAGCATTGACCGTCGAAGGAAGTTTTGTCAAACTCACCAAAACAATCAATCCTGTACTCGTTGAATCCGGCGGTTCTGTCAGAGTCACACTCGCCGCTGAAAACACAGGAAACATGCCTGCAAAGGTTCGGATTGAGGATAAACTTCCTGATAATGTCAATTTTGTGGAAGGCGGCATGGTCATCGACACGGTGATCGCTGCGAACGAAACCGTTGATGTCACCTACACGATCAGTGCAGGAGAAGTTGGTATGGTCCAGTTTCCGCCGCCCATGGTCTCTGGCATATCCAATATCTCGGCGATGCCTGCGATGCTCATTGTCAACCAGAGCGAGATCACCGCGTCCACGCCATTCTCGCCTGAAGATGTGCTCAGAGAAATCCCCGGGTTTAAAGGTCTGTTTATGATCGTTACTGTATGTCTGGCGTATCTGCGCTCGCGATGTGTATGAAAGAATATGATAAAAATTATAATTTTTATACTCTGCATCATGGTGCTGCCACAAGCAGCACAGGCAGCCGATATAACTGATATCAATGTCACAGAGATCACCCCTGACAGGGAGCCAGTCTCCGGTGATATGGTTGATGTCACAGGCACAGTATCAAACAATGGATCAGCGATCACAACCGATGTATTTTTCTTTGTATCGCTTGCAAACGATACGCATATCGAGACAGAACACCCGTATCCCGAGGGTAAATCGTATCCTGCCATCGAAAGATGGAATCTGACACATCCGGGTGCGGATCGGATGCGGGTTCGGTTCAGCCAGATCGGGCTGTACTACGACTCGCAGACCAAAGATCACATCATAATTAAGGACAGCACTGGTGTAGTTGTGCAGGACATCTGCTATCCTGGAAATTATTATGGGGGCCCTTGCGAGTACGAACTGGAGGGCTTATGGTCTAAATACGTAGATGGAGGCGCCATCACCATCGAACTGCATATAGGAATGGAAAGGCGAGACTGGCATAGAACGTACGGCTTTGAGATTGATAGATACGAATATTCAGAGTGCTTTCACACAGAACAGGTTTCTTTTGAAGCGATCGATGAAAAAATAATCACGGCAGAGTGGGATGTGCCGTACGCAAACTGCAACCTCACAGTCATCGCGGATCGCTCAAACACGACCGCTGAGCCCGACGAAACGAACAATGAACTGACCAAATCCGTGCGTCCGAAGTGCCTCTCAGACCTTGCAGTGACCGACATCTCATTCACACCATCACATCCCGATCCTGGCGAAAATGTTACGGTGGTTGCCACGATCGAGAACTTCGGGGATGATGCACTACCATTTATGGTCCGGTTCTATGTCGATGGCGAGCATGTTTCGAGTACAGCCATGACCGGCATCTCGAAAGAAAGATCTACAACCGCTGCGATGAACCGGATGCAGGATGCAGGATGCTGCAACGTTACGGTGATAGTTGTAACCGAACTCGACGAATTCGATGGAAGCAACAATATAAGAACCGCAAATCTCTGCACGACGCTTCCAGACCTTCTTGTCACGGACCTCACGATCACACCCGCAGGTCCGGTCAGCGGAGGGGTGGCAAATATCTCGGTTGGTCTCGCAAACGCAGGAATGATCGCAGCAGACGCCACGCTTATGATATGCGATGGTGGAGCGGTCCCCCACTCCATAGAGTCTGCGCACGATATCCCTGATATCGATCAGAGCATCATAATTACCCATCCGGGAGCAGAATGGATAAAACTGCATTTTTCGAGGATTGAGGTGCGTGGAAGTAGTGGATCCGTTGAAATCTATGACAGAAATGACGATCAGATAGCACGATACACATACACCGATGTATCCAACGTTACAGAGATCACGTCGCCTTACATCCCTGGCGATACGGTACGTGTAAGGTTTGTTGCAGCTGATCCGTGTTACGGCTTCTCTATCGACGAATACCTGTATTTCAGAGGAGTGATATACAATGAAACGCACTCACTTGGGGTGGGCGAGACATTTGATGTATCCGCATCCTGGAATGTGACTCCTGCCGGACCACACAACATAACAGCTGTAATCGATCCCGATGATTCCGTATCCGAAGAGGCGGAGGGGAACAACGATGAAAGCATAGATGTGATCGTCCATGGTGCGGATTTTCACATCTCATCGCTCCTGCTCGGGAGTGCTTCTGCTGCGGATGGCAACGAAGTTCCGGTCACCGCTACCATCTCAAACACCGGAGTCCTGCCTGCGTGTTGCAGCGTTTCCTTCTTTGAGGATTATAATCACGATCCGTTCGCATCGGTTGAAGTCACGCTCGACCCGGGGGATTCACAGGAGATCGAGGCGGTTTATCATGCAAGCGCAGGCAGACACATCATCACTGCTTATGCAGACTGGAATCATACGATCCCTGAGACCTGTGAGACCAACAACACAGCGACCGTTGCACTGGATGTGACAGGTGCAGAGATTGCAGCTTCTCTGTTCACGCATCATCCGGCTCAACCGAAGGATATGGATGATGTGACACTCTCTGCTGTAATCAGAAATGACGGGATAAGTCACATCGATTCCACAGTCGCATTCCTTGAAGGGGTCTTGACACGGGAATACGATCCGTCCGGGGTATGCGGTGCGAACAGCACGTTTACAGCAACCCATCCTGGTGCATCATGCATGGGTGTGCATATCACCAGACTCGAAACAGAGGTTAAGGTTCTCACACCCCGCGCATCGATTAAATGTGACCAGCCTTGCTGGGTCTGGGTGAGTGGTGATACCATCCGCGTACAGATCGATAGCTGCCTGTATCATGAACTTGATGCTCTGTTTTATGCAGGCAATCTGATCGACTCCATACCGGTATCGCTTGATCCTGGAGAGAGCACCACGATATCTGCGGAATGGACTGCTGCTGCTGGTAATCGTACCCTTGTGGCGTTTGCAGACCATGAAGAGATCCTGCCTGAGGAGAATGAGATCGACAACTCGGTGGTGATGGATGTCTGGGTGCAGCCAACAATGGATTTTGCTCTTCTCGGTATCGATGTTGTGCCGCCATATCCTTATGACGATGATCTGACGTCAATCAGCGCGCAGGTCAGAAATCAGGGGGTTCGAGCTGACCTGGTCGGGATCAACATATCAGAGCACCAGACCACTGACTATACCGGATCAGAGTACGGTGGCGTAAGGACGATCATACATACCGCAGAAGAGGTGCGGATCCATTTCGAGAAACTGGTTGTGCCCGGTGTTGCGCGTCTCGATATCACTGATGCGGATGGTACAGTGCTTCATTCGTATGACTATGACAGCACAGCCGGATCTGAGTCACGATGGAGTCCGTGGTTTGCTGAGCCGGTGATCAGGGTTGTCTCGATCGGCGGCACCACAGCAAACCCTGTTATCGCAGAGATCGACGAGTACGAGTGCAAAAATACGCTCCTTTGTGACGAACTCTGGCTCGATGTGAACGAGACTGCCGGAGTAACAGCAGAATGGAACGCAACCACCGGATACCATACGGTTGTAGCCGCGCTTGACAGTGCCGGGGATCTTGATGAGCGGAATAATATCCTCAACAAAACTGTATACGTATCCCCATCGAAGGATCCTGCGGTGATCGCCATCACGACCGACCCAAACGAACCAGAGAACGATGATCGCGTCCTCGTTAATGCGACCATTGCGAATCATGGAATTAGACCATCCGAATGCGATGTTGAAGTCTGGAATTATCGGTATGAGAACCATGCCATCGAAACACCGCATTCGTTTGATGAGCGATATAGCCGTACATGGACAGTATCCCATCCCGGCGTCGACTTCATCGGTCTGCATTTCGTCAGGGTATCGACCGATGTTAGTGGCGACCACGCTCTCAGGATGTATGACCGCAATGGCACGCTCATCGCAGACTGGAGTTATATCACCAGGGATGATGCGTGGGTATGGGCAAACGGGGATGAACTCCTAATAACCCTGACCTATAACAGCGGATCATCACCTTATGGTTTTTTGGTAGACAAGTACAGGTACAGAAAACTGCTGAATCGTGAGATGACCTCTCTTGATTCTGGCGAGACAAAAGAGATTACTGCTACATGGGATGCGACCACAGGTGAGCACACAATCGAGGTCGTGGTCGATCCGGATGATGCACTTAAAGAAATGAGTGAAAATAATAACATCCTGAACAGAACCATCACTGTAAGCGGTCCTGATCTGGTAGCAGAGGGCATAACATTCCGGAAGGGGGGTGTCTGCGCTGTGGTTGGAAATGCAGGGATTTCGGCAGCAGAAGATATTACCGTCTGTATGGTGACCGACTGTTACGACAAACCCATCGATTCCGGATGGCTTGGGAAAGGATATCCGCAGGAGATGAGTCGTACGATTCACGAACCTGATGCAGAACGGATGCGGGTCCATCTCGAGGACATTCGGATGAACGGCTATCTGTACATCATAAACCGGAGTGGTGATATCGTCTCTGTATTTTCAGGTCATCACTCGGATGTCTGGTCCCCATGGGTGCATGGAAACAGCATCACGGTGGAGGCTCATGCAAACGATAATCCTCTGAGCAAATTCAGGATCGATCGATATGAGTATGGATTTGAGGATGCCACAATCGATTGCCTCGATCCGGGAAAAAGCGACACGGTTCCGATCACATGGGGTGGCGGATGTGGCAATCTGACCGCGATCGTGGACCCTGACAATGAGATCGTTGAGAGCGATGAGGATAATAACGAGTACTCAATGTGGATTGGACCTGATATATTCATAGACCAGAAGAGACTCTCGATCAAGTGGGATGAGTATTTCGAGAAGAAATGTGATGGAAAGTATACCGATCTCCATCCACCTGGCATGGCGTGTTCATACAAGTATCCCACGATCGGGCACGAATGCCTGATCAGCGCAACCATCGAGAACAGAGGCATCATCCCGACAGGTGAATTCAAGGTCGCGCTCTATGTGAATCGTTCGGATATGGATGATGTGGAAAAGAAGGTTGACTCAATGATCCTAGAACTTGATCCATACGAGATCACAACAATCGATTTTCCATGGATTCCGACTGAGAATGGTACCCATAATGTCACGATACGGACCGACCCTGACAATGAGATAGAGGAACTGGATGAAGAAAATAACAACCGCACCAGAAAGCAGGAGGTATACAAGCAGGGGTACATGGGTGGCATGCTGGACGTCTATGAGTGCGGGGAGATCAATGGGAGCATGATCTTCTCGCTCGGCGACAGTAGTTATCTTAGTTCAAAGGATCATTCCGACATACCCACGCTTACCGTGAACTTTGATGAACAAATCCCTGATGATGCACGGATCAAACTGGCAAGACTCTACCTATACTGGGGTTTCTCTCACACCGGCGACGTGGATGATGAGGATGACCCGTCTAAACCTGCACCTCTTGATGCTGAGATGAAGTTCAATGGGGCGGTGGTACCAATCGATGAGAGCTACACCAGTGAGGGTTTCACCAGCATGTCTGGCACGCACTGTTATGATGTGACTGGTCTTGCAACAGGCAGAGATACCGCAACTATAAATAGACACGGTCCCTGCCACTACTCAGAGTACAAATCCGCAATCACCGGAATGGGTCTTCTGATCATCTACGAGGATGACAGTGAACTGATGAGATACTGGATCGCAGAAGGGGGGATTGCGCAGTGGAGCAAGGAGGAACGCGGCAGCGGTCTAACTCCTGAAGAGTGTACGGTCGGCGCACTGTTCGAGGATGAGATCAACACTACGATGGTGAATGCCACACTCTATACCGTGCTGCCTTATGGTGGTAGGAACGAGGAACGCGGCAATGGCTTGAACCGACTGTACTTCAATGATGAGAAATGGGACGGCGCATGGACAAAATACGAAGGCAATTCCCATATCGCGCTTGGCGAGAAAGACGTAACTCATCATCTCAAACATAAGGATAATCTCGCAGGTATACAGGATCGCGGCGACTTCATGATCGTGGCAAACGCATTCCTAACCCTCAGATACGCTCCGGACCTCACGGTCAGCGAGATCTCCAAGCCTTATGCCGCAGTTGTCGGGAAGGAGTATCTGATCAATGCAAGCATATCAAACATCGCAAACGGGAATGTCGGGCAGTTCAATGTGACGTTCTCTGTGAACGGGGATCTGCGGAAGACCGTGGTGATCCAGGGTCTCGCAACTGGCGAGAGTATGAACGCATCGTTTTTGTGGAAGTCTCCATCAACGGTTGGTGTACTTGAACGGATCGATGTGGAGGTTGATCCTGATGATACGATTTCTGAGTGGGATGAAGATAATAATGAGCGGCACATTGTTATCACGGTGGTGGAGTCGGGATCCGGAGATGGGCCAGGACCTGCCGGCTCGGGCGGTGGGACTGGCGGAGGTAGTTCCGGTTCGGAGAATGTGGAAGGATATTTGATGAAAGGAACCGCGTTCGGGACGAAGGGCGGTGGAACCGGAGGAGAATTCTCGCTGCTCGATTACCTGATCAAATCCGGACTGAGCCTTGTCGGGGTGAGTATATTTGCAGCAGGTTATCTCTATGAGCGGGGGGTGCGCGAGACCATGTTGCAGAGCAGGTGATAACGGATCTCCTCATCAGCACGAAACTCTCTGAAGATATACCCCTCGAAAGACTGGTGGAAGTGGGGGGCTATGGGATGCTGACCATGAGGTGCTCGATGGGCGATGTGAAATGGGATTTTCAGGGCGGATCGATCGATGTGGTGACCGCAGAAGGACACTGTCTAAAAATCCAGTGATTTCCGCAATTTACTCGATTCGTGACATTCGATAAATTCGTGCCATTCGTGATAAAATCAGAAACCAGAGATCACGAATGACAACGAATGACGCGAATTACACGAATTTGGTTGCCACAAAATCAGAGCGTTTTCACTGAATATTCCGATTGTGCCCGTACCAAGAAATCAGAGTTTTACCCGTGACCCTGCAAAGACCAAAACTTTCAGAGATACTCGCTCTGAATCGCTATGACCTCTGAACTGTCCTTCGCACAGGCATACGCCTCCAGCAACTCACGGTTCAGTTCCGAGAACGTGTGCCCCCAGTTGAACTTTCCGAGTATCTGGGACGCCTGCT
>DAOURL010000182.1 GCA_030625165.1 Methanosarcinales archaeon
ACCTGATAGTCCCTGACGGGTTCTCAAGACTGAGCATGATGAGAAGATAATCCTTGAGATGCCTCGTTATCAGGAAATTGTGCCTGACATGCTCTTTTCCAGCCTCTCCGAGTCTTCGGGCAAGTTCCGGATTCTTGAGGAGGTTTGCGATCTTGAATGCCGCGCCATCGACCGAATGCACAAGATACCCTGTAACGTCATTGACGATCTGCAGCGGGATTCCGCCTGTCGCTCCGCCGATTACCGGCTTTCCTTTCCAGAGCCCCTCTGAAACCACCAGTCCGAACCCTTCCTTCAGCGATTTCTGCATGATAACGGTCGATGCCCGCTGGAATGCATTGATCTCGATATCGGAAAACGGCGGAGACCCGAGCAGCACGTGTATATCCTCTTCACCTTCTGCCTTCTCCATAACCTCGCGATAGACACCCATACCTTCGGGATCGTCTGATGCTACGCCGCCTGCAAGGATTAACTGGCAGTCGATCCGCTTTTTCACCAGTTTATATGCATCTATCACTCCGGGAAGATCTTTCAATCGATCGAATCTTGACACCTGCGTTATGATCGGTTTATCCATGCAGATTCCGTATTTATCAAGGACTCTGCCGATCTCGCCCTGCGAGAGTTCGATGTTCTTGTCGCTCAACGGATCGATGGAAGGCGGCACAAGAAACTGCCTGATCCCGAGGTCCGGTCTGGCGAACATCGGTGTCGAGAAGATCGATGCATCGTACTTCGAGATGGGTTCCTTTAGAAAGTTCCAGATAAGAGGATCCGGGTTCGAGACATCGATATGGCACCGCCATATCCACTTTCCTCTCTGCTTCACATCGATCAGTGCAGCCGGCTGGGGATCGTGGATGAATACAAAATCAGAATCGAGATCCATCTCCTCTGAATTGATCTTATTCCAGTGCAGGTACGTCTCGAACATCTCCTTTCTTCGGGTGAGTTCTCCGATCTCGCTTTTAAGATCGTCCAGCACGCTGACCGGCTCATGCTTTACAGGAACCTCGACTGCACCATTTACCCTGCCATGAAGCACATTGTGAAAAGTTTTCGTGATAGAAAAAAACGCGTCATCCCCTCGTATTATGTTCCATTCGGTCTCGATGCCAAGCCCCTTTAGTAGCGGGATCATGCTGCTTAAGATCTCTGCCACGCCGCCGCCTGAGTATGTGGCATTGATGTGCAGAACCCTGCCTGATATGTGTTCTGCAAGCAGTTCAAGGTCTTCGAGCAGACCCCTCTCAACGATATCCTCGTAATCCCAGATCGATCTCGTTTCGTTCATATATGCTCCCAGAAGTATCCTTCAATGATCCTTACAATCTCGTTTCGCAGGGCATCCATATTTGCAAACCCGTAAGGGTAGAGGTTATCCAGCTTTTCCATCAACTCCTGGCTATCGTTCTTGAGTATCCAGCGCGACAGTTCCTTGTAGTGCTCCCCGCCAAGCAGCCTGCTTGCAATGAAATAGTAGAATATCGAGTCCAGATCGATCTCCTTTATAGTCTCCAGTGCCTCGTTCATGTTTGTCACCACGTATCTCGTCGGGAAGATGACACTGATGCACCGTATGAAGTAAAACTCCTGACCTATGTCAGCCCTGCGGCTAACATTATACATCGCCATATAATCCTCGATTATACGGATGATCTCCTTCCGAAGTGCCTCTATGTCCTGAAATTCACGCAGGTCAAGGTTGGCAAGCCGTTCGGCAAGCACGGGTTCGTGCAGCGCATCGATGATCCAGTGTGCAAAATCGTTCGGATACCCGATTGGGAGAAAGTGTGAATCAAGGAGCGCATGGTAGACATGGTTGAAGATGGAACTCTCATCGATCTCCTTTATGGCTGCAAGCAACTCGGGAAGGTCTCTTGCCTGCTTTCCTGTAAGTTCGAACTGGTATCGCGCCCTGTAGAATGTAAGATCAGTCATATCTTCCCCTCCATTTCAGTGCCCAAATCCGGTAATGACATCATTAAATACGTCCCAGACCACGCTTGCGCCTTCCTCTATATAACACTGCGCGGCAGTCTCGTAACCTCGTTCCCCGATGCATTTGGCATCATCCGGGCTTGCCAACACCGTGTTAATCTTATCTGCCAGAAGAGAGACGTTTCCGGGCTCGAATGTGTACCCGTTAAGTCCATCCATCACCAGTTCCGAGACGCCGGCACCAGTGCTCACGACAACCGGTTTTCTGTACATCCATGCCTCCACCACGACCAGACCAAAGCCCTCTGTGTGAGATGGGAACACCAGCAGATCGCATCGCTTGTATGCTGCTTTCAGGACGTTATCCGGCATAAATCCAGTAAATACAACTCTATCCTCCAGTCCAAGCCTGCTCACAAGTTTTTTCAGGTACACATTCCAATCAGACCCTTTCGGATGAGCCAGACCGCCCTTCTCGCTGCTTGTGAAACTGCCATTCCCTATGAGCATCAATTTTGCGTTTGGTACTTGCTGGAGTGCTTTGATTGCGATATCCTGCCCCTTTATCGGGTCCATCCTTGCCACCGCCAGAATGAGCGTATCATCCTCGTTTATGCCGAATCGCCTGCAGAACTCGTCAGACTCCGCGTCTGACGGATCGGTCCACATGTACTGGTTGATGTAAGGGTATGTCTGGTATGCCCTTCCCTGATAGCCAGCCCGTATCAAGCCCTCGAGATCACGTTTGCAGCTGACGATGACTCCGCCAAAGGACTCGACGCACCGGATGATGAACCGCCTGATATGACCTGATGCGTGGTCCAGGTTAAACGGGATGTGCCACCTGAAGACCGTTGGCGCTGCAAGCCCGATCATGTTCCCGACGAGCAACTGGTGGAAATCGTGAATATAGAAGATATCGATCGGGAGCAGTTTAAACATCTTATCTGCACAGAGCCAGTTGTACCGCGCATAAGCAGAGAACTCGACTGCGCCAACCGGTCTGCGCTCGATATTATGAGTCTCTGCCCATATCCGCTCCTTAAGCCGGGTGTAGGGTGCGACATACCTGTGCTCGAGCGTGATGTTGTGGATGAGAATATCATCGACAAGCACGCGCTCCGGTCCCATCGTGTTCAGTGATATCCAGTGCGCACCATCTATCAAACCCCTCTCAATCATCAGATTCTGCATCGGATAAACCATCTTCGGAACACCTCCAGGGGCAAACTCGTAATCCACGCCCTCTGTAAGGTAGTTGAAAGGCACAGGATCCGGAAGCGTCCCGTATTTATCAAGCAACTCACCGTAGTCCAGTTTAAACCTGAGTAGGGGCGTCTGCGTGACTATACATATCTTTGGTTTATCCATGTACAAACTCCTTTAGACCGTCTCCGGTTAA
>DAOURL010000073.1 GCA_030625165.1 Methanosarcinales archaeon
CGAAAGACTGTGTTATTCATCACACACAGCATCGATGAAGCGGTCTATCTCGCTGACCGGGTGGTCGTATTATCTGCAAGACCCGGGCAAATCCGCGAGATCATAAAGATCGATCTCGAGAGACCGCGACTGAGGACGAGCGTTGAAGTGAATGTGGTACGCGAGCGCCTCCTAGGATTGCTCGGGGAAGAGCAGGCACGGGGATGCGGCGAGACGGTCTGCTGGACTGGCATCTGACTTAAACGAGTCTCCGGTATCTCTCGTTGCAAGCATCTCGTAAATGAATCGTGTCTGTGCGGTATTAAGTGTATAAGGATCGTAACTACTCAGGTATGTTGATTGGTCGCTCGATTGCGATTCTGTAATTTCTGGCAAGAAAAATAACCGCGGAGGGCGCAGAGGAACGCAGAGAATTTAACAGTTTATTTCCCCTCCGCGTCCCTCCGCGTACTCTGCGGTTAAATTCTAGGTTTGGTTACAGTATTCCCCACGTCCCGGGTAGTTCCTGCATAGTGAAGTCCCCCGATAGTGGTTTTGGGTACCTGAGTAGTTACCGTGAAAAGTCAGAGTTTGGAGGCGTGGGCGACTTTGGAATATACTTATAGGTTCGGGCGTCCGAATATACCATCATGTATCCAACGGAGAGGCTAACCACTGTTCTGGTGCCGAAACACTACAAGACCAGATCTATCCTGATCGAAGATGCATTTAGAGCACTTTTAAATTTAAAACCATGGTTAAAGGTGGAACTGTCGATAGAGCTTTATCTGAGGGGGGATGTATCGCTTTTGAGAGCGGCAGAGATTGCGGGTATGGATATGGAGAGTTTTAAGGAGATGTTGAAGGCGAGAGGATTTAAAATAAGCAGTTATATCGGGTCTGAAGATGAAATTGAGCGGGGACTGGGGTTAATTTGAATGCTCATACTTGATACCGGTATCGCAAGTGCGTTTGCCAAGGCCGGACATTTTGATGCGCTGATAAATCTCTTTAGAAGTGTTGGAATAACAACATCAGTCTACGAAGAACTCTTAACACCCTTGGAGTACGGATACGGATATCCAAGGACGATATTCGATATGACTGAATTAATAACCGTCTCAGAGGACGAACAGAAAGAATATTTGAGGATCAAGGAAAAACACGCTAAAATTGGAAAGGGCGAGTTAGAAAGCATCGTTGTTTGCTTGAACCGGGGATATTTGTTCTCTTCTTTTGACAAAAAAGCTCTAATGGTGGCTAAGGAGGTTGGAGTAGAGATCATCACCGCAGGGGTTGTTTTTAAAGGATTGGCGGTAAAAGGGATCGCAACGAAAGAAGAGATTTTGAAAATAATCAGAGATATCGAAAGTTCAGATAATAGAGCGATAGTGGTGGAACTCTAAGTGCCTGATCACGCCCATGAACCCAGATATCAACGAGATCGTCCGGATCCTGAAAGACCAGAATGCAAAATTCGCGGCTTCTGCTATCACGAAAGTCGCAGGAGAACGCGACCCGTTCCTTGTCCTGATCTCGTGCCTCTTGAGTCTCAGAACAAAGGATGCTGTTACCTCTGCCGCTTCAAACCGCCTCTTCTCTCTTGCTAAAACGCCTGAAGGGATGGTGGGGTTGAGTACCGTCGATATAGAGAACGCGATCTATCCTGTCGGCTTCTACCGGAGAAAAGCTGTGCAGATCCTGGAAATATCGAAAACCCTTATAGAAGAGAATGATTCAAAGGTTCCTGACGAGATCGATGATCTTCTGAAGCTCAAGGGAGTTGGGAGGAAGACTGCGAACATCGTGGTCACCCACGGGTTTAACAAGCCCGGAATAGCTGTGGATACGCATGTGCACAGAATCTCGAACCGGCTCGGGCTTGTCCTGACAAAGACGCCGGATCAGACCGAGTTTGAACTGAGAAGAATCTTGCCGGAGGAGTACTGGCGGGATTTCAATGATCTGCTCGTGGTTCACGGGCAGAACGTCTGTACGCCGATCAGCCCGAGGTGCAGCGAGTGCCCGATCGGCAGGTATTGTCGGAAGGTTGGCGTTTCGAGGTCGAGGTGAGTGGTCGAACCGGACAATCTAATAAATCATTTCAGCTCCAGCTTGTTCCACCAGTCCCACTCCTCCACTCCGAAGAACCTGGATGCCCCGTAGATGTCTTCGAATAGTTGGTCGTAGACGAAGTATTCGGGGTCGTACGTGATCATCTCTGCGCCAAGGCTCCCTTCGGTAGCGCTGACCGTGGGTTCGATCGCCAGATATTTCCCACCCCGCAGCGGGACGATCACCCATGCATGGCCGTACCCATCCTGCCAGTCGTCCTTGGTTGCGATGTATGCGGTCAAGTTGTGGCATTCGAGTTTCCATTCGATGTACGCAGCCATCTCAGAGCAGTCGAAACTCGATTGCTGGTACGGCGTTATGAATCCCTTACCAAGCAGCCGATCCACCTCGTCATGGGTGTTCTGAAACCGGCTCTTAGGGAGGTAATACGGATCAGGAATGTCTGAAAGATCTTCCTCTCTGGGAGAGGGCACCTCCTCCGGATCAGGGGGATCCGGCACAGGGGGTGCGAAGCCCACCGATCCGCTGTTGCTGACGCCGACGTTCTCGTTGAAACGGTCTATATTGGCATAGACCGCATCCACATACCCCGCAGCTCTCTGGCTGTGGTATCTGGCATGGTCGTCATCTCCCTGCGCGGCGTATTCGGACGCCGAATAGAGATCAGACGCGGACTCGTTGACGCTTTGATGGATTGCACGCAGAATAGAGAGTTGGGCATCATAATACGCTTCACCGGATCCGGAGAGCGAAGCGTTCGTGACACGGCGTTCGAACGACTCGATTGATGCGGCGTACTCCAGGTTCTCCCATTTCAGTTGCTCGCATTCTGCCTGGCAGCGATCGTATTCGCGGTCGTTAAAGGATGCGATGGCACGGTTCAGGGACCCGGTTATGGTATTCAGGTGTGAAAGCACCTCAGACTGGCTCTCTTCCAGATTGGCATGTTGCAAACCGCTCTCACTTTCACTCCCGCTCTCGATGTGGTTTTCAGGGAGCACAGGGCTTTCGTGGATGCATCCGGCAGATAAGACCGCCAGTATCAGCGCAAATACCAATGATAGTGTCACCCATCGCATTTTAGAATGTATCATCATTAGGCATCTCTCGAACCAACACATTTTAAAGATTAGCATATAAACGTATGAGAGTAATGCTTCCCACAGACCTGATCGACCGTGCGTACAGGGGCGAATGTACGAAAGAGGATGCAGCGCTGCTTGCAACCGCGCAGCCTACCGAACTCTTCGGACTGGCAGATGAACTACGCGCAGAGGTGGTCGGGGATGTTGTCTCGTACATACCCAACCGAAACATCAATTTCACAAACCGGTGCATCGGAACCTGCCGGTTCTGCGCATTCAGGGAGCCTGCTGGCTACCGGCTCGGGATTCCGGAGATCCTTAAAAAAGTAGAGGAAGCAGCCAGTGTGGGCGCAACCGAGGTCTGCATCCAGGGAGGGCTTCTGCCGGATATGCACCTGACAAATTACTGCGAGATTCTCGAATCGGTCAAATCCGAATTTCCTGCGATCCATCTCCATGCATACTCCCCGATGGAGGTCTGGTACGCAGCAGGCGGGGGCAGGGGCGAGGGCGGTGGTGGGAGTGAAGACCGAGATTGCGCTGGTGCGGGCGTAAGAGATACGCTTGCGGCGCTAAAGAAGGCAGGGCTTGATACGATGCCTGGAACCGCAGCAGAGATCCTTGTGGATGATGTGCGCACGAAGATATGCCCGGATAAACTGAATACCGAACAGTGGACTGGTGTCGTCAGGACTGCGCACAATCTCGGCATAAGAACGACCGCAACCATCATGTACGGGCACATCGAGACCGTGAGGGACCGGATCGATCATCTATTCTTGATTCGCAACCTGCAGGACGAGACGCACGGATTCACTGAATTTGTGCCGCTCTCGTTTATGCCGTACAACAACGAACTCGGCGAAGGGATGCTTGCAGGCGGCAATTACGGCAACACCGGAATCGATGACCTGCGGATGCATGCGCTTGCACGAATCGTGCTGCACAACCGCATCCCAAACATCCAGGCGAGCTGGGTGAAGCTCGGGAAAAAACTGGCGCAGTACGCGCTCCATTGCGGGGCAAACGACCTTGGAGGAACGCTCATGGAAGAAAAGATATCGAAATCGGCGGGATCGATGTCAGGTGAATATATGCCGCCGTCGGAGTTTAACTGGATCATTGAGAATGCCGGACGGATACCGGTGGTGCGGGATACGATCTATTCTCACCAACGGCACCCCACGCAGGGGCAGAGGCGGTGACTTCGTATACAATGGCTGAAAATCTGCCTGCAAAAAACGACTCTCAAATCCTGATTTACCAAACGGAAGGCGGTCAGACTAAAATTGAAGTCCTGCTCGAGGATGAGACTGTCTGGCTGACGCAGAAATTGATGGCAGAGTTGTTTCAGACAACAAAGCAGAATGTTAGCTTACATATTCGGAACATTTATGATGAGGGCGAATTGACACCAGATTCAACTGTCAAGGAATACTTGACAGTTCAAAAAGAGGGGAGCAGACGAGTTTCCAGAGTGGTGGATTTTTATAATCTGGATATGATCATCTCTGTCGGTTATCGCGTAAAATCCCGTGTAGCCACCCGTTTCCGCCAATGGGCAACCCAGCGGTTGCGCGAATATATTGTCAAGGGGTTTGTTCTTGACGATGAGCGGCTGAAAAACCCGGATCAGCCATTTGATTATTTTGATGAACTTCTGCGCCGTATTCAGGACATCCGCACATCAGAACGGCGGTTTTACCAGAAAATAACCGATATCTACGCCACAAGCATCGATTACGATCCCCGATTTTTTCACAAAAAATCGAGTAAAAACTGCCCTTCGGGAGGGGATGGTGATACGCTTAAGTGTGTACTGGAAAAGAACGCATTGAAGGCGGGAATAATGACTGATAACTTCTTTGGAACACAACCAATACTGAGACAATGCACCCAATCGAGCAGACCCTTCAGATAGAAAATCACAAATACCAAAATGGAGAAACGATACAATGACTAACGCAGCCACAATCGGTGTTGTTGGCTACCACAACACCGGAAAGACGACCCTCATCTGCAAACTGATCGAACGATTGACAGAGCGCGGATATTCCGTGTCCACGATAAAGAACATTCCAAAAGACGGATTCTCTATGGACATCGAAGGAACAGACACATGGAGGCATGGCGAATCCGGCGCAGGGCTTGTTGTTGCAAGCGCTTCGGGTGAGACATCCTTCATCGTGAAGAACGTCATGCCGTTTGAGGATATCCTGAGAACCATAGACAACATGACGTCCCCTGATGTGATACTCGTGGAGGGGCACAAGACTGAAGATATCCCAAAGATCGTGCTCGGGGATATCGAGATGGACCGCGGCGGGCGCAGATACGATCCCGATGTGGATGGTTTCGAGGAGATTCTCGATTACGTAACAGAGACGATCGAGATCGCGAGGGTGTATGCGAAGCTTCCGAAGATGGATTGCGGGAAATGCGGATGCGATGACTGCATGAAGATGGCAGAAGCCATCGTCCGCGGGGAAAAGTCAATCTCGGACTGTGTGGTGCAGGAAGGGCTTGTGAGCGTTACCGTGGGAGGAGAGGCGATTCCAATGGGCCCCTTTGTTCAGGATATCGTCTCGAAAACGATTGCCGGAATGGTCTCCTCCTTAAAAGGCGTTGATCGTGAAGGCGCGGACGCGGATATAACCATTGAGATAAAACATGCCGAAAAATAGATTAAAGATCGGCGTTTTCGGATGCGGCGCGATCGGAAGCGCAATATGCAACGCGATCGATGAGGGAACCATCGATGCAGACCTTATCGCAATCTGCGACCGCGATCCTGCGATAGAGCATCTCGCAGACTCGCTTGACAGCCACCCAGCGACTATGAATATCAGCAGGATGGCGAGATCTGTTGATATCGTGGTTGAAGCCGCATCCCAGCAGGCGGTGCGCACGATCGCACCAATTGTGCTGGATGCGGGGTGCGATCTCATGATCATGAGTGTCGGTGCTCTCTCGGATGCGGAACTCTTCTGCCAACTTAAGGATCTGGCACGGCGCAACGATTGCAGGATATATGTGCCGTCTGGCGCAGTCGCAGGCATCGACGGCATCAGATCAGCAGCCATCGGACGGATCGACTCGGTCGTGCTGACGACAACGAAGCCGCCGGCAGGGTTTGCTGGTGCGCCTTACATCGAGGAGCATGGCATCGATCTTTCGTCGCTATCCGAGGCGACTGTGCTCTTCAAGGGAACTGCCGCGGATGCTGTGCAGGCGTTTCCTGCGAACGTGAACGTGGCAGGCACACTGAGTCTTGCCGGAATCGGGTACGATGCTACGGTGGTGCGGGTCATCGCGGATCCTGCAGTTACCCGGAATATGCATGAGATCGAGGTTACAGGAGAGTTTGGGACTCTGACGGTCAGGGTCGAGAATGTACCGTCGCCAGAGAACCCAAAGACGAGTTATATTGCTATGCTCTCCGCGATTGCGACGCTTAAGAAGCTGACAGAGCCGGTGTGGGTGGGGACGTGAGATATCTTGCGGATTTGCGGGATGTCCGGATTTCTATAATCTTTTCAGATGCTTGTTGTAATCATCAACAGTAAGTTCTATCTCTCGCAGAATCTCTCTTATCAAGGGACGTGCCAAAACTCTCCCCTTGTGATGTGGGACGGTAGTAGTCTTTCCATCAAGGTGTCTGTAAAACACGTGTTCCCTTCTGGCGAACTCGCTCAAAGCCCAACAGGAATAGTAGCTTCTCCATCCTTTTAGCATCGATGATCCGAAGCTTGCTCAACCTGCCACCTCAACCTGCTGAATTCCCACAAATTCAGGTAGATGCTCTTTACTATCAATGTCCATTTCCTCCAGGCATAATTCGACCACCTCTCTAAGGTTTTTGTAAAGCTCGTCGAGATTTTCTGCCTGAGTATGGGCACCAGGAATTCCAGGAACGACTGCTACATACAATCCGGTTTCCGGGTCTTTTTCGATGTATCCGGTTACTTTGTGCATTTTAAACACCTCTTATTCGGCGATTTTGAATATGCTCCGTTATGCGAATCTGTTATTATTTTCAAGATACGGTTGTTGGCTCAAGTTACGTGTAAGCCACTCCACCATCCAAAAACTCACTTCACTCGTGGCATTGCTATGATCTCCCGTATCTGCATCTTAAAGAAACTGTTCGCATGTCCGGGTTTGATCACGCATGCGACATCTGCGCCCGTGCCGGTCCCGCCGATAGCGACGACCTCGGAATCGTCACTGACAGGGATCATGCCAGAATCCGCAGCCATGATCGTGATCTCGACAGCGACCTTAAACCCGATCCCGAACAGACTCCTGAGGACGGCTGCGATGGTCTCAACCCTGCTCGCTCCGCCGAGTTTGTCAGTGAATGACCGCTCCACCCCTGATAGGGTGTGCGTCTGTGTGAAAACATCCGCGCCCATCTCTTCCAGTGTTTTGAGGTTGTCATCCTCAAATAGCCATTTTCCTTCCTCTCTCGCGCCGTAATGCAGTGTTGCAACGATCGTCTTGATGCCTGTGCCCTCTGCTGCTTTCGCAACCTTAATACCGGTCGATCCCGTGGTGCTTGCAACCACGATGTGCTTGATTCCGAGTTCGACTGCCCTCTCGACCGCAGCCCGCACGGTCTCATCCGTGTTAGCAGTACCCGGCTCTTCGAAGTATGTGATATCTTTTCTCATGTTAATGCCTCTGGCGTCGATCCGGCGGTTTGAAACTCTCACTGCCGGATTACCGCCACGCTATTGTTGATCTGATCCATGCGGCTGCCGGGATTCGAACCCGGGTTATAAGCTTGGGAAGCTCATGTCATACCACTAAACTACAGCCGCAGCCACAACCAATCATCCCGCGGCATCCTTTATATCTTTTGGCATTGCACGGGGAGCTGTCAATTCATCTGGTGCTTTGGTTCTGACTCGCATGTTTTCGGATATTCCTGCTCTCTTATATTTTTTCCATCCAAATTGTCTGAACTTATACCGCTGCTCTCCGTTGATTTGCGGTGTAATAAAGCAAAGCGAAAGTACTCGATACTACAAAATGTTTACGAGATCCAAAAGAAACGTGCTTTCGCTTGGTATGCATTTACAACATAACGGGAATCGCTGACCAAACTACATCCAGGCAACCTGATCGCGGTCGAGGAGGGGATAACGGTGGGTAGCTATTTTTATAACCCCTCATCGAGTCCGGTATAGTCCTCACATATGTTCAACGTGCATTTGGTACTTTTTCCATACAATCACCTCGATTTTTTGATAGCTCTTCATGTAATTCTCTGATAGTCTCCTTTTCGTGGTTTTCATTATTTTGAATTCTTTGTATAATATTCGATTTGTTACGTTCAAACTTATACCATACTTTGTATGCTTCTGTTACCCCATCAGTAATAGATTTTTTAAACTCATTAGCATATTCGTAAAGCATTTCTCTTATGTTTTCATTGTCGATGGCAGACTTAACTGCATTATATTCGGGCAATCCCTCAATTTCATTTATGAATGAGACAAAATCAGAGTTTTTTCTGTAGCGTTCAATCGCGTGTTCAACTAACTCTTTATCATCATTAAAAACTAACAAATTAACAGCCGTGTTAAACACATGTCCGCATGCAAGAACTTTATTTTCTTGAGTTTCTTTGGGAAACATATACCCCACGCTCGAATCTAAAAAGCTACTATACAAACTTAAAAACTTTGCCAATTTGAACAATAAGACTTTTGGTCGTATTTCATATGCAGGGTCGGTTTCGCCTGCAATCGCTCCTGTCGCAAGTGCCAATGGCATATACCATCCTTTTGAAATTTCAATGAATTCATCGCTTCGCTTTTGTATTGTAACAATCCGTGATTCATGCCAGGTCAAGATACGTTCAATTATGTACCCAATCAAAGCAGCGGCTATCGTGCCATAAATGAATATTTCAAGTGTGCTAATATCAAACGATATCATCATGAAATAATTAACATCTCAACTTAAAAGCTTTTTTGCCGAATCGACACTTCCGAATCCTCCGAGTTTCGAACGTGAATCAGTCCCGACCTCCACACCCACCACGATAACCCCCGAAGAAGTCACCAAACCCCGGACTTAAGCACATCGCCTGTGCATCGCGTTTTCGCATTCGGTTTGGCTGTGCCAGCGTTTCGTATATGGGCAGTCGGCAACAAAACCGTGTACCAATCACAACGAAACTCTCCACCATGCATGATAAATCAGAACTCATCTTACATAAACCACCTCATGAGTATGAGGACTGTCAACGATTAGATAGCGTAACGCTCCCGGGGCGCGGGCTTACCCGGAAAAGGTTAAACCATCCGCGGTTCCAAGATGACATCATGACAGCGACCACCAGAGAGCGGGCAGGCAAATCAAAAGACATTATCAAAAAGGATGGAAAGACGTTCTTTGAGTTCACGGATCGCATAACCGCATTCGATGGGCTGAAGAAGGATGAATACCCGGACAAAGGCGAGGTCTGCTGCAGATTGTCTACGTACTGGTTTGAGATTCTGGAAAGAGAGGGGATACCGACGCACTTTCGCGCCTTCGTCCCGCCAAACGTCATGGAAGTCGAATACCTCGAGATCATCCCGATCGAGGTGATCTGGCGCAATTTTGTCGCAGGATCGCTGCTGAAACGCTACGAAAGTGGTGAAACCCCCCTGGCAGGAATCGAGCCGAGATTGGGCGCAAGGATACCCGGTGGAATCTGCGAGTTCACGACCAAGTTCGAGGAGATCGATCGGTTGATCGATGAGCAGGAGATTCTGGATAACAGGTGGCTTACACGCGAGGAACTGGACACGATCCGGGAGTCCACACGACGGGTAAACGATATTATGAGTGCTCATATCCTCGGAAAAGGCATCCTCCTTGCGGACTTCAAGATCGAGTTCGGGAAGAACCTTGCAGGCGATATCCTGCTTGCCGATGAGGTTGGAACGCCGGACGGCTGCCGGTTCTGGGACGCGGGTTCGTATGACGAGGGCAGGATCGAGAGTCTTGACAAGGATGTGTACCGGTACGAGAAAGGCGATCTTTCGGATGCTTACGCAAGGATTATGCAGAGAATCTGCGGATAATGTGTGATCATGCTCCCGCTGTACCTGTATCATGCAAACCAGTGCGATCCAAAGAAGTGCACGGGCAGAAAACTGCTCAAGTTCGGGTTGGCGCAACGGAAGAAGCCCTCGGAACTTCCGTATAGGTCGATACTGCTAAACCCGTTCTCAGAGAGGGCGCTTGCTCCTGACGATGTGTGCACAGGCATTTCTGCGCTGGATTGCTCATGGGCAGATGCGGAATTGGTTTTTGGAAAACTCCGCCGCATGAAACAGCGATCGCTTCCGTATCTGGTCGCTGCAAACCCGGTAAACTTTGGAAAGCCGTTTAAGCTAACGACTGTCGAGGCATTCGCTGCCGCCCTGTATATCCTCGGCGAAGATGAGCAGGCGTCCCAGATACTCGGAAAGTTCAACTGGGGGCACACGTTCTCGGAACTGAACCGTGAGTTGCTGGAGGCGTATGCCTGTGCGAAGGACAGTTCAGAGGTCATAGCGATTCAGAGCGAGTATCTCTGAAAGTTTT
>DAOURL010000020.1 GCA_030625165.1 Methanosarcinales archaeon
GCATGCACTTTTTCACTTCCTAAGGATCCGGTTATGGTAATGCGGTGTCGACATTCTCAAGATCGAGCATCGACGCCTTCGGCGTTAAGGAAGATTAAACCACAGAGAGCACAGAGGATCACAGAGAGTTGTTATTTTTATCTTTCGCCCCCTCTGTGTCACTCCATGTCCTCTGTGGTTTTCCAAACCCTTATTTCGAAAATATCAAAAAGTTTCCGGGGTTTTGGTCACCGCAACGCGAGATAACGCAAGCGTCGACGACAGAGTCGTTACCAGAGACCCAATAATCGTCAGATCCTACCCTGCATCGTCCTGTGCAATCTCCCGGATCCGCTCGACCCCCCCGATCTTATCAATCGCCTCTGCCACAGCATCAGGTACGAGATGCTCCCAACCCTCGCCAGAGAGCATCTTTTTTCGTATAATAGTCCCGGAATAGACCTCCCGCTGGTGCATCGGAGAACGTTTGACCTGAACTCCTGCCTCCTCGAACAATCGAAAAACGAGTGGGTTGTTGGTATACGCGAGATCAAAATAGGGGGTCATGGATCTCAAATGAGAGACCCAGACTGCATTTCGCTGTATATCCTCGATCGGGATTACGTAATAATCAATACCTAAATCTTTCAGCGAACGTGAGACCATAACTACACGTTCGCCTGCGGTAAACGGATTCTCTGGCTCGTGGCTACGCTGTGCGCTGCCGATCCCGACGATGATTTCGTCAACCTCGCCGGCGATGCTTTCAAGGACGGTATGGTGACCTATGTGATATGGCTGAAAGCGCCCGATATAGAAGGCACGGTTAATGCGCTCCGCCTTCCTTTGGCGCATTATTCTTGTGCTTCTGGTCTGCAAGTTTCTTTATGAGGAACATCCCTGGCTTCGGGTCATCCATGTATTCGATGCCTTTCACCTTGTTCAAGTACTTCTCTCCGGTCTCGTTTCTGACGATGACCGAGTTCCAGCCATCTGGCGCGCCTACCGATCCAACCGAGATGTCTGCGTAGTATGCGGTGTAATCAAGACAGTGGTGGCATGGGTTTCGTGCAAGCGCCGCAATTTCCTTGATCGCAATGCTGTTACCTACGGGTTCCTCGCCGTTGTCGCCGTTCTTGGTGTATGCCCAGAACTTGCCTCCTCCGAAGTCCATCTTCACGACCTTCTTGATATCGAGCCCCATGATGTTCGGGATGATGTTATCACAGAGCGCCTCGCTGGTGAAGCTCTCCATACAGAGGATTCCGATCACAAGTACGATTCGGTCAGTCATGTTCTCGCGCATGAGTGCTGCGGCGTGTGCCTGACAGGGAACGCCTACGACCGCGATCTTCTCGTACTTCTTCATCGCATCCTTAAGCTGCGCAAGAACAGGCGCTGAACTGTACTTCGTGCCCTTTGATAAATCAACATCTGACGCCTTCGTCAGTATAAATGGCTCGATGCCCCAGTTCTCATCCCGCTTGATACCGACAGCACAGTCGATCTCTCCCTGCTCGAATAAGGATTTGAGTATTGCTGATACGACAGCACCGTCCTGCCCCTCTAGCTCGCTCTTTCCGCCTCTGAAGCTTCGGACGTTGTCGAACTCGTCCTCAGGGAATCCATCCACGACAGGACAAACCCTTGAACAGGTCAGACAGTCTTCACAGACCTCACATGCTGCGCCGTGAACATAATAAGTTAGATTATTCGGATCGCGTCTGCTTGCGCTCGGGGGACGAGTCTCGTCTTCAGGCACATCTGCCTCAGACTCTATGTAAACGGCATTGAGGGGGCATGTTGCTTCACATGCCCCGCAAGCCGCGCAGACGCCATTTTCAATGACTTCTACAATCTTTGGCGGCAAATCACTCAGCCTCCAATGATCTCCTTTCCGATCAGCTTGATCGCCTTCTCTTTGTCAGGACCAATCGGGGATCCCGCAACGATCTGCGTGACGCCCATCTTGGTGAGTTCATCGATTCGTGCCACACAATCCGCTGGTGTGCCGTAGATCGAGAACGCTTCCATCATCTCGTTTGTGACCGCACCGCCCATCAGGGTTCCGAAGTCGCCTTTTGCGATTGCTCCTCCGATTGTGCCGATCACGCTTGGGTCGATGCCATGCCTCTCAAGAACCATAGGTGGCGATCCTGCAACGATGAATGCAACAACGATCTTTGCCGCGTTCAGTGCCTTATCGACCTTCTTGTCGATTGAGAAACATGCATACGCGGTCACATCGATGTCCTTCATACTCCTGCCTGCCGATTCCGCGCCCTTCTTGATCTCCTTTACCGCGACCTCGAAGTCCAACGGATGGGATGCGTTTATGAGCGCACCATCAGCGATCTTTCCTGCAAGCTCAAGCATCTTTGGTCCCTGCACGCCGAGGTAGATCGGGATGTTTCCGGCAGCGAATGCCATCTGGGCACCAGAGAGTGATACCAGTTCACCCTTCTGGTTGACTGGCTTTCCAGCAAAGAGTTCACGCATTGCTGAAACGGTCTCCTTTGTCATGGTGAGTGGCTTCACCCACTCGATTCCCATCTTATCAAAGGTTGCCTTGTCACCGGGACCCAATCCGAGGATTGCGCGTCCGCCCGATATCTCATTTACAGCAGCGATACTGGATGCGGCAACCGCCACGTTTCTCGTGTAGGGGTTTGTGACACCGCTTCCGAGCTTGATTGTGTTGGTGTTGGCTGCGAGCACCGCAAGCGTGGTGTACACGTCACGATTGTTGTAGTGGTCTGTGATCCAAACGTTGTCGAACCCGTTCTGCTCAGCCATCTTGGTGTAATGGGCTATCTTCAGAACAGGGTCACTTGGTACAAATTCGATTCCATATGCCATGGTTTGTCCTCCGTGTATCTAATAAGGTTGAGATGATCGTTGGTGTAATGATTTAAAACCTTATTGGTGTGGCAGTGCGGTCTTGGGTTGACCGCCCTCATTTTCAGTAAGGTTAATATATCAATTCATACAACTAATACCATCTTCACTGAAATATTATGCCGAAGGTTGCTACATGCCCATTGAAGACATCACAAAAACAATCAAGATCGAGAATGTGGTTGCGTCCACCTCGATATCAAGTAAAATAGATCTTGAACGCGTGTCAGAGCTGATAGAGGGAGCTGAATACAACAAAAAAAGGTTTCCCGGAGCGATCTATCGACTCAAGGATCCAAAACTTGCTGTTCTTGTCTTCGGAAGCGGGAAGATCGTGTGTACGGGCGCAAAGAAGATCTCAAATGTCGAGATTGGGGTAAAAAAGATATTTGAGAAACTTGAAGAGATCGGGATCAGTACAGAGGGACAGACCGAACTCGTTCTTCATAATATCGTTTCATCTGCAGACCTTGGATGCGCGATCAATCTCGATGCCGTTTCGATGGGTCTTGGGTTCGAAAACATCGAATACGAGCCAGAACAGTTTCCGGGACTCGTGTACCGAATTAAAGAGCCGAAATCGGTCGTGTTGCTATTCGGATCTGGTAAAATGATCATCACCGGGTGCAAAAGTCCGGAAGATTCGAAACTCGTCGTCATCAAAATTGTAAATGATCTCGATGAACTCGGATTGTTATGATTTATGATCCATGATCCCGATAACTGACAATCATATCCATCTCGATCGCAGGGGAAAGGGGCTCCTGGCGGTCAAGGAGTTTGCCCGCGCGGGTGGAACGCACATCATCCTCGTATCAAAGCCATCGTGGACGCTTGGTATGGAGATAACAAAGCCAAGTGACTACGAACCGGTCTTTGAAGAGACGATCAGTATCGCACGTGAGATAAACCGGTCCGATGTCAGCGTTACCGCGTTCCCTGTGCTCGGGGTTCATCCTGCCGAGATCACGGTGTTATCTGACCGTGTGGGGCAGACGCGGGCAGAGGAGTTGATGATTGCCGGGCTTGAGATCGCACAGCGTTTTGTTTGTGAGAACGAGGCGATAGCCATCAAGACCGGAAGACCACATTACGAGGTATCTGGGAGCGTGTGGGATGCGTCCAACCGCATCATGGCTTACGGCATGACTCTCGCGCGTGATGCCGGATGTGCTGTGCAACTCCACACCGAGACTGCTGACGCGGCAGTGATCGCGGATCTCGCAATGATCGCGAAGAGATCCGGGATTTCGCCCGGAAAGGTGGTCAAGCATTATGCTCCGCCGCTGATAAATGTTTTTGAACGCGAAGGGATCTTTCCTGGAGTGCTTGCAGGCAAGGGCGCGATCGAGAGCGCGCTTATCGAGGGGAGCAGGTTCATGATGGAGACCGATTACATCGACGATCCTGAGAGGCCCGGCGCGGTGCTCGGGCCAAAGACCGTTCCCCGGAGAACCTTGCAGTTGATCGACAGGTTCGGCGAGGAGGTCTTCTGGAAGGTGCACAAGGAGAACCCTGAGCAGGTGTACGGCATCGAGATCGTGGTGTGAGCAACCGCCCACACCCACTCATCCATTCACAACTTCACGATCGCGTTTCTTGGGCAGACCTCGATGCAGGTCCCGCACTGGTTGCATTTCTCCTGATCGATCACGGCAAGCCCCCGAGCCACTTGCGTGTTTTGGTGTAATGGAATTCTATCTTGTCCGGAATCCTTTTTGTTTCCTCAAACGCTTCCCGCCTCGTAAAATGACTTTTCCTTGTGGGTGTTGGGGTCATCCATGACCAGCCGGATGATTTCGACGTCCGGGTATTTTTGGGCGAACATCTTCACGAATTGTGCGAAATCCACGAGACCTGGTAAGTATTATAATCGATGCCCTGCGTCTAAAAAGAAGGGACAAAAGTCATCGACACAGGGACTTAAGATATACCCAAAAAGAGGCGATTGAATGGATACGCAAGGTATGCTGAAGCAGATGTGCAAAAGCGATATCAATGACTCCGATATCAAGGCGATCTGCAAAAGCCGTGGTTTTTCTGCCAAAGAAGCGACTTCTCGTGACGTCTTTGAGAACTTCTTCATCTCCACGATTGGTATAAAGGAAGTACTGGACTCATTAACATACAAGGAAGTTGTATTCCTCCACTTGCTAAGTAAGATGAAGAAAGAAGTTGGTATCGCGTACTTCGAGAGGCTATACGGTTGCGCAGAACCAGCGAACGGGTATTATCACATGACTTTTACCAAGCGGTATAAAGAAACATTCAAAAAAGCGAAGAATAATCTGGTGCGAAAGGGTGTGCTCATCGTCACAGAACGAGAAACATATAGCAAGTCTACCAAGATGGAACGCTTGCGATTCTCTTTTCCTCTGGAATTTGGAGAGTTTCTTCCACCCATCGTCAAGGCTTCTAAATTCAAAGAAGCCGGGGATTTCAAGAGAGAAGTACTGCGTGATAAACTGCTTGAGCTTGCGGGAGGGGGGAAGAAACCATCTCCTTTATCAAACTCAGACAGAAGATCGTTCAAACTTGGAATCAAAGATGGTAATCTGTCTATCGGAGGCGAACAGTTCAGAGCAAAATACCTGTTGGATTGGCAGCAAGCAAGCTTGCGTGCGTCCGTTAAAACCGATACCAAAAAGCGGGGTTATCAGAGTTATCCGAGCTATGATATGACTCCTGTTGATGTTACACTCTATGCAATCTCACAACTTGGTGAGCATGAATGGCTACCCGCAGACAGTCTCGCAGTGATACTCAAGATATTTACAGGAGATGATGTAAATCACCCCTACGAACAGATCTGCGAGGCGGGTTGGGAGTGGGGCTGCCTTGTAAAAGTCGTGGTGGATAAAACGGCATACTATCGGTTACCTGATGATTCCTTAGAAGATGCAGCCGCACCAACGCCTGAGCAGTACCTACAGATTGCGCCTGACGGTACAGTAGTGTTGGATCTGGTGAAAATCCCTTATACCGTACTGGAAGTGCTGGCTTCGGTTGCGCTCCTGGATATTCATAACGCCAATCTGCGAGCGACCGCAAATATAATCAAGATAGGGGATGCGCTCATGACAGTTCGAAAAGAATGTGTTTTTGAGTGGCTCAGGGAGAATTCATCTGGTTTTCGCACCGCAATCGAGATTGCTGAAAAAAGATGGGGTAAACAGATCATTCATGAAGACCTGATGGTTGCACATGTAAAAGATCTGAGCCTCAAGGTGCAGATCGAAAAGTCATGCACCGGTTCGCAACTTGTATCGCTTCCGGATGATTATATCGCCTTTCCCTGTGGCGTTCTTCCCGCGATACAGAAAATAGTGGGAGCGTCAGGGCACGTGATCAAGAAGGCGAGGAATGGGTGATGCGACCAAAACCAGACCTGACCCGGGCAGATATCGATGAACTGAGCATTGTTTCCAACCAGTGCGATCTGCGCCATGATCTACATGCTTTTGTTGAGTATGTGCGAGGTCGCGATGTAAAACGGTTACATCGGAGCAATGAGTTGAACAAGTCCGATCAAAAGCGATTGGCAAAACTCATGAGCAATTCTTGTCTGGTAGAAGAAGTAGAGGCAGAAGGGTATTCTGAGTGGATCACTTATGTCGATGAACTGGCGCTTGCATTCAAGTTCGCAAACTATGACACCGAGGGGCGGTATATGGGGTATTACAGCAGTGAACCGTCATTTCCCGACAATTACATCGACGTTGATACCAAAAGATATGAAGAGTTCATTGGTTTACCGTTAATAGAGCAGGAGAAGAAGCTTCAGGACGTAGTAGTGAAAAACTATCTTGATGGTGTGAATGAGTTTTACGATACAAGTGTGCTTGGCAGGCTATCAGGGTTCTCGACCAGGGGATCAGCGGTTGGTATTATGCCGGGACTCAATTTTACCAGTGTAAGGCGGTTTCTTATTAAGGTTTTGCAATCCTGTACGCCTGGTGTCTGGTATACTACATCCTCATTGATCCGATATCTGAAAGAACATCATCCATTCTTTCTCATTCCAGAGAAGCCCAAATATCCACATGAACATCATGCAGAGAAGGGCAGGTATGGCAACTTTCAGGAGCAAAGGGAGAAGTGGGGTATGGGGATACAGATTTCAGAGGATGAAACGGACGCGTTTGAGCGAGTGGAAGGTCGCTTTGTGGAACGGTTCCTCGAAGGATTGCCCCTTAGTTTAGGATATATCGAGGTTGCCTATTCTGAAACAGAGTATAAGGGACTCCTGCCCGAAATGAATCGCCTTCTGGCGTTTCGAGTCAATGATATGTTCCTGCATGTGATGAGCGGGGAGATCATAGAGCCCAAAGTTACAGTGCAGCCTAATTTCGAGGTACATGTGGAATCGGAATTGTATCCGGTTCGGATTCTTGCGCAACTGACAAAACTTGCGGATGTCGTAGCAAAAGACAGAACAAACATCTTAAAACTTCGAAAAAAGAAGGTCCTGACCCAATTGAGCGAAAGAGAAGATTTTGATGTAATCAAGCTCCTGGAGAAGATGAGCGGTCAGAAACTTCCGCAAAATGTTCAAATCGAACTCGACGAGTGGGTTGGGGCATCGGACGCGTTCACGCTCTATGAGAATGTTGTGCTTCTCGAGGGAGACCGCAATTTGCCCGAAATCGGCGAATTCACGATTGAATCTATAACACCTGCGATTAAGATCGTGCATTCGCCTGACCGGTTGTTTGCGCATCTTCTGCAGAATGAGTTGGTCCCTCTTCGCATAAAACATCGCTCTTCGGCTTTTACGCGCCTCCCGGACGGTGCAGACACGGTATTTCCCAGACAGGACATGAGCGTTTCAAAAGCAAAAACGAAGGCAAAAGCAAAAGCAAAGAAACGTGTGACGATAAAACGGGAAGTCCGGATCACATTTCACTTTCCGGCAAAAAAATTGATGGAAGAATTCCGCAACGGACTTATAGCTGCCAGATGTCCCGTTGCTGCTGATTGGGGCAAATTGACACTCTCCTTTGACAAGCGTTACGAATCAGAGGTAAAGAAAGTCAGTAAGAAACTGTTGGATTACACAATCGAAACCGAGGATACCCTATGAGCACACAGAAGCCGCTCATAATCCAGAGCGATCGCACGTTGATGCTCGAGGTCGGGCACCAGGGGTACGTAGAATGCCGGGATTTTCTATCTCTCTTTGCAGAGCTGGTGAAATCTCCGGAGTTTATCCATACGTATCGGGTAACACCACTCTCGCTCTGGAATGCGGCAGCACTGGATGTGCCGTTTAAAGAGATCATAGGAGGTCTTGAAGAGTTCTCGCGTTACAGCGTTCCGTCAAATGTCATCGTCGATATGCGGGAGTGGTACGAGACGTATGGCAAGCTGGTGTTACAGAAAGCCAAAGACGCGCAGGACTGCCTGGAGCTTGTTGTTGTAGACTCCCATATCCTGGAACGAATCCGTAACAATGAGTCATTAGAAGACTTCTGGGCGGATAACGATGGTCGACCCGGACTCTTCATACCTGAAGCAAGACGCGGTGATCTCAAGCACGCATTGATAAAGGCAGGTTACCCTGTCAAGGACTTGTGCGGATATATGGAGGGGGGACGGTTCGATATCACTCTGCGTAGCATTGATCTCGACGGTGACGCATTTGCGCTGCGCGATTATCAAAAGGAGGCTATAGATCTCTTTTACTGTGCAGGAGAGAAGACCGGCGGCAGTGGAGTGATTGTTCTTCCATGTGGTTCAGGCAAGACGATTATAGGGCTTGGAACGATGGCAGAGATTTCAACTTACACATTGATCATCGCCACCAATAATGTCTCTGTTCGGCAATGGCGCGATGAACTTCTCTCCAAGGCACACATCAACGAAACGGACATCGGCGAGTATACGGGACGCATCAAAGAGATCAAGCCGATCACGATCACCACATACCAGATGCTGACACATCGTCAAACAAAGGATAGCCCGCTTCACAACCTGAAGATCTTTACCGAGCATAACTGGGGGCTAATTATATACGATGAGGTGCATATACTCCCGGCTCCGGTATTTCGTGCAACAACAGCAATTCAAGCCAGACGGCGGCTCGGGCTGACTGCAACGCTGGTTCGCGAAGATGGTAAGGAGGATGATGTCTTTGCTCTGATCGGCCCAAAGCGATATGATGTTCCGTGGAAGACGCTTGAGAGTCGCGGCTATATCGCGGAAGCCATCTGTACCGAGTATCGCATTCCTCTTTCGTCTAAAGAGGAGCTTAAGTACGCCCATGCCGATAAACGCGCCAAGTTTCGCATCGCAGCAGAGAACGAGCGCAAAAAAGAGCTTGTGTGTGAACTCCTGGAGAACCACGCAGGTGAGAGCATCCTGATCATTGGTCAATTCATTTCGCAGATAGAAAAGCTTGCCAAATCACTGGAGCTTCCGATTATCACAGGCAAGACCAAACAGGACGATAGAGAGAAGCTCTACGATGAGTTCAGGAAAGGGGGCATCAGCACACTTGTGGTATCCAAGGTCGCAAACTTCTCTGTGGATCTGCCTGACGCCAGTGTCATGATTCAAATATCAGGCACTTATGGTTCGCGTCAGGAGGAAGCACAGCGATTGGGGCGCATTCTCAGACCCAAAGAACATGCATCTCATTTCTACACACTGGTTTCGAAAGGTACCGTTGAACAGACGTTCGGGAGCAATCGTCAGCTCTTTCTGGTGGAGCAGGGGTACAGGTACCAGATCAGGTATTTTTGAGATTTCCGAGACCGGTGATGGGTCAGAGCATCCGGAAGAGTGGAACTTCTGTTAAGCGATAAGAGCTGGAAGATGAGTAACTCGGGTATTGACCCATTTCAGCGAGTTGGCGTCATCACGGAGCGTTATCGGGTCGAGATCGCCGAACAGCTCATCGAGCAGGTTCATGATTGAGACCGATTACATCGGCGATCCCGAGATGCCCGGCGCGGTGCTCGGACCAAAGACCGTGCCCCGGAGAACCTTGCAGTTGATCGGCAGGTTCGACGAAGAGGTCTTCAGGAAGGTGCACAAGGAGAACCTTGAGCAGGTGTACGGCATCGAGATCGTGGTGTGAGCAATTGCACACATCCACGCACAACTTCACGATCGCGTTCCTCGGGCAGACATCGATGCAAGTTCCACACACATAAAGCACACCACGGCGGCTGCGACTGTTATGACCACGATCGTCCGAGTGCACGAGTCGGTTCGCAAGCGCGGGGTTGTCATAGTGTTATCGCTCCTGCCGCCGCCTGCAGGATTATGAGCGCGTCGAGCGAGGTGACGCTGCCGTCAGCAGCATCACACAAGCAGCAAGCGAGTCATGCAGGTATCCCTACATCTTCCCGCATATATAGTTCTCCTGCTGCAATCGGATGCACCAGGAGTTTGGACGCATGAAACCGCTCCATTATCCTATCAATCCTCCTCGAGATGTCAGGGGTGTAGTATGCCTCACCGCACCCCTCGCAGACGTATGCAGGGATGTCGCGTATGACAAGTAACTCCGATTCAACTCTCACAATGAATTCGGTTTCGCCTTTTATCAGTCTGCCTTTGCAAAAACTGCATCTATCGGGTTCCATTTCAATCACTCCTTACTCGGTAATCGATCCATTTATCTTTTTCGGGACGATAAACCGTAACAACTCTTAATGATCTTTGCACTGTGCCAGCACGACATGATATGGAGTCCCACCCACATATCCCAGAAACAAAGCGGAGGGGCATGGTTCGTCATCGGTATACTCTTCGATCATCTCGCCATAAAGTATAACCTGCCCGATATCGTCAGTGGATACATTTCTTTGAAACATTCTGACCCTCGCATGATCGGAAATGATAAAATTGTCTTCTACAAAGAGTTTTGCGAGATGTGTGTGATCGATGCTCATGGGTCTATACTCCGTAAATCAAACCATGTCGTCCATTTTGGCAGACACGACGAAGAGTCGCAACCAGTTATTTATGGATCTAGGGGTTGTCATAGTGTTATTGCCCCTGCCGCCGCCACGCCTGCCGCGACAATAATCAGCATCAGGAGTGTGCACACGCTGATAGTCGGTCGTAAAAGAGTATTTGAGTGGAATGTCTGGGTGTCTCTGTTCATAACAATCACCTTTGCAGTGCTAATAGCCACACCCCAGCTCACATAAAGTTAATCGAGCACATCCCCAAAGTCTCGGGACTGGCACAGAAAAGGATCTCATGTAATTGCTGCGCCGCCCCTCCCCTCGGAGATATGTTTTGCATTGACGCAAATACCGTGAATCCCGCGGTTGTGAAATCCCTCTCACGAACCCGAGATGGTGGCTGATCAGGATGATCGTTGTTCCGAACTCGGCGTTTACCCGTCTTTTGCGTTCACCGTTTCCTGAATCGAACCGCTCTGGAACATATACCTCCGCTGATGCCCTGCCCTTGCAGGCAGTGGCATCGATTGACTCCTATTAAGAGTCCATCACAACTTCACGATCGCGTTTCTTGGGCAGACCTCGATGCATGTCCCGCACTGGTTGCATTTCTCCTGATCGATCACGGCAAGCGCCTTGTCGAGTTTGATCGCACCCTCAGGGCATTTCTTCTTGCAGATTCCGCATCCGATGCATCCGAACTCGCAGACCTCTTTGACATACTTGCCCTTGTCGTGTGATGCGCAGACCACATACACCGGTCCATGCTCCTTTGCAATCGTGAGCACATCCTGCGGACACGCGGCCACGCATGCGCCGCAGCCCTTGCAGTTGTACTTCTTGATCTTTGGAAGTCCGTTATCTGCAATCTCGATCGCATCGAACATGCATGCTCGCACGCAGTCCCCAAGACCGATGCATCCGTACGAACATGCTTTCTTTGTGCCTGAAAGAAGTATTGCGGCTTTACACGTGTCCGCACCGATGTAATCGTACCTGTCCTTGCAGTTTGTTCCGCCCTGACAGATCGTGACCGGATACATGGGCTCTGCTGCGCTGATATCCATTCCAAGCAGCTCTCCGATCATCTCGAACGTCTCTGCATCACACGAGGTGCAACCATCAGGTGTCACATCCCCGGCAACGACGTGCTCTGCAAAATCAGCGCATCCCGGGTATCCGCAGGCTCCGCAGTTCGCACCAGGCATCAGTTCCATCAGCGCATCAACAAGCGGGTCAGTCTCGACATAAAACGCCTTTGACGCCCAGACGAGCATCCCTGCCATCGCAAGTCCGAGTGCCCCAAGCACAGCGATTGCAGGCGGCATCAAACTCATAAGATCAACAGTCATAATTTCACCACCGAAAAGTAACTGACAACAATTAGTGCAACCATCGTCGCTGCAAAGAATGCTCCGATGAAGCCGCTGAAGAGGTCAACATTGCGCATGATCAACTTCTCCCGCACAGCCGCTGTCGCAAGCATCACCCATGAGTAGCCAAGACCTGCCGCGAACGCGTATATGATGCTTGCGCCATACGTGTAGCCCTCCTGTATATTCATCAGCACCACACCAAGAACGGCGCAGTTCGTTGCGATCAGCGGAAGATAGATCCCAAGCGACTTGTAGAGCGGCGGGCTGAACCTGCGTATGATAAACTCGACAAGCTGCACAAATGAAGCGATGATGAGGATGAAACAGATCGTCCGCAGGAATGTCAGATCCTTCCCTATAATACTTGCAGGGCTCAGGAGATAATGATAGATGGGCCACGTGAGGATCGCCGACATTGTCATAACGAAGGTGACCGCCATCGACATACCTTTAGATGTATCTGAGTTGGTGGTCAGACCAACATACGAACAGAGTCCGAGAAACATGATCAATAGGAAGTTCTTTGTGAACATCGCATTCACAAAGATCGGGAAGAGACTCTCTGTCGGCATGAGTCCGGGTGTTTCGATCATATCTCGTAACCCTCCTTTCTGAGTTGTTTCATCCGTTTACGATCACTCATGATCTTGAAGAGAAGCATCAGTGCAGCGATCGTTAAGAACGCGCCTGGCGGTGTTACCATCACGGTTGCCGGCTCAATCGGGAACTCTATTGGATTAGGGACGAATGAGAACCCGGGGATATCTGAAAGTGGGTAAAATGCAAGTTTGCCACCCTCACTCCAGAGCATCACGAGCTTTAGCGCACCGGTTCCGAGAATCTCTCTGATACTGCCGAGCAGTATCAGCGCCGCCGCAAAACCAATCGATATACCGATCCCATCCGCTATCGAGGGCAGGACTGGATTTCGGTTTGCAAAAGCCTCTGCTCTACCAATGACTATGCAGTTCACAACAATCAGCGGAACAAAGATTCCAAGCGCCTCGTACATCGGCGGCAGAAATGCCTCAAGCAGCATATCAATCATCGTAACGAAGGTACAGATGATCAGGATGAATATCGGGATTCTGACGCCTGGAGGGATCTGTTTTCGCAGAAGAGAGACGAAGATGTTTGAGCCGAGCATCACAAAGGTAAACGCCATCGCCATGCCGAGCGCGTTTGCAAACGACGTGGACACAGCAAGTACCGGACAGAGACCGAGCACAAGCACGAATACAGGGTTATCTTTGATGATACCTCTGATCACCTCTCCTACAAAGGATTTCTTTGCCATTATGAAACCTCCTGTTGCATCTTTCCAATTATTTCGGCGGCTCCGTCGGTGGCATATCTGGATGATATCGTTGCACCTGAGATGCCGTCGATCTCTCCGCCGTCATCGCTCAGTTTAAGCCCATCAAGACCGACCCCTGCGAACTGTGCGACGAACCCTTCGTCTTTCTGGATCTTATCCCCGATCCCAGGTGTCTCTTTCTGCGAGACCACAACAACCCCGGTCACCACGAAATCAGTGTCCACCCCAACTGCGAGCGTTAAGATGTCCTGCATGCCCTGAACATCTGCCATGGCACCATAACCGATCAGTTCGCCACCGTCATAAGCCTCGTAGCACAGTTCACCACCCGCGGATTTGAACTTGGTAGCACCAGGAACAACACCCATCTCGAGCAGTTGCTTGTCAGGGCCGCCTGCCGCTTCTGCAAGTTTCTCAAGCTGTGCCTGTGTGACTCCGTACGTCGCTGTCAGGACCACAGCCGCCACCGCAGCGATGAGAGTTAGCTTGAGGAGTATCATTACAGTGGAATCTTTTGTTTCTGCCATCTATTTCCCTCCGATCGGCTTTGGTATGGTGTTTTTGTCGATTAACGGACTGAAGACGTTCATCATGAGCACTGCGAAGCACATCCCTGCGAAATAGGTATTGAAATAGAGCTGGATCAGTATCAGCCCGGCAAGCATGATCCCATAGACCAGTCTGCCCCTCTTTGTCGCAGGCGTTGTGACCGGGTCTGCCGCAAGGAATATCAGTCCGAGGAAGTAGCCGCCGGTTAACACATAAGGAAGTTGTGAACCCATCCCGACGATCGGCATCAAGAGTAAAAGCAGGATAGTGGCACTGAATGCCACCCGCCTGTCCACGTATTTCTTGTACAGGACGAATGCACCGCCGAGCAAGACCAGTGCAGGCGAAGCCTCAACAAGTCTGCCAGCGCCAGTCTCAAGGAATAGATCAGAGAAACCGCCAAGATTCGGCGTGGATCCGGTTCCCATCAGCGTGGGCCACGCAGCAAGCAGGAATGCAAACCCGACCAGTGCCGGATGGAACACCAGTGTCCCTGTGCCGCCGAAGATGTATTTTGGAACAGCTATCGCAAACGCGGCTCCGATGATCGGAACCCAGATCGGGACGCTTGGCGGCATGATAAGCGCAAGCAAGAGACCGATCAGGACCGCATTCCCGTCACCAATCGTTATCGGCTGGGATGCTGCCTTGTAGATGACGATCTCGGTTACAACTGCCACAATCACGGTTACAAGAATGATCGTTAGCGCAGGAAGTCCGAAGAGATAGATCGCCGCGATCGTGATCGGCAGCAGTGCAGCGATCGTGCCCCACATCACACGCTTCACACTCTCGTTACTCTTCACATGGGGTAATGGTGATATTGTATATGTCATTCGGATGCCTCCATCTCGGCAACGCCATGTTTGCCATACCTGATTATCTGCACGAGCGGGAGCTTGGACGGGCAGACGTACGCACACATACCGCATTCCACGCAGTCCCCGATGTATAATTCTGCACACTTGTCAAACTGCGCGCTGTCTGCATATCCATACAGCAGGTGCGGCATCAGTCCGATCGGACACTCGTCCACACACCACGCGCAGTTGATACAGGGCGCCGGCGGTTCGCGCTCGATATTGCTCTCGGTCTGCACAAGAATTCCTGTTGTCGTCTTGATGACCGGAACCTCGTCCGAGTACTGTGCCGCGCCAGGTATTGCGCCGTTTACGATGATTTTTACAGGTGTTCCACTACATCCGCCGCATTCTTTGATCACATGACCAATCGGCGCGCCGATATCCACGAGAACATCTCTCGGAGAACCTACCGCGCCTGCAACGGTTACCACTTTCTTAATCATGGGTTCGCCGTCACAAAGTGCATCATATATCGCTTTCATAGCAGCGATGCTGCTCACGATAACGCCGCGGTCCTCCGGAGTGCTACCGCGTGGCACCTTCTTCTTCGCAAACTTCTTGGCAAGCGTGTTTTCGGTGCCTGGCGGATAATACCGCGGTGTCGCGATGACCTTGATATTGCTATCCGGTATCGTCTCGGTTCGCATGACATGCAGCGCTTCTGAGCCAAGTTCGATTATGATGAACGCTTTCTTAGCACCAACCGTTTCCATCAATGCTTTCAATCCATATACGATCTTGGAAGGATGATCGAGCATGAGCGCTTCGGATGATGACAGATCCCACGTATTCGTCCCGTTGACGACGATCGTGTTGATATCTCCTTTTGTGCGCAGTGTCGGCTGTCCGTTCGGTTCGACAATACCGGCTTCCCTGATAATGCGCCTTATCTTTCCTGTGGACAATTCTACCGGTTCAATTTCGCTCTTTTCTCCATCGTGTGTCTTGATCACCACACTGAGAACATCTTTACCAGTCGGATGCGGTAGTTCGGAAACGGCTGTAACCTCCCCGGAAACGCTCGAATGTATCCGGAACTCGCCGTCGCCGATCAATTGACCAACAGAAACGATATCGCCAACACTTACCAAGGAATCGCACACCGCGCCATCATGCTGCTGTAGAGGAATAATCACCTGATCAGGTGTTTTGATTGTTACAATCTTCAATGCGGATGCCTCCTGTGCCTCGCATTATGGATACGTGTGTCGGTATATATAAGTATTGTTATCTGGCTGGCAGCAGGCAACTATCTTTTAAGTGTTACCGTACAGAGTATATACAACATGAGTGTACCGAGATTCTGGAGACATATCAGCAGCAGGTACAACCTGATCGGAACAAGGTGCAATACCTGCGGAGAATACTACTTCCCGCCGAGAACGATGTGCCCGAACTGCCGCAGGGATGGCAGCATCGAGGAATATCAGTTCAAGGGGTATGGCGAGGTCGTCACCTACACGATCATCCATACCGCATCCGAGGGATTCGATATGCAGACACCGTACCCACTTGCGATCATCCAACTGGACGAGGGTCCGCGCATGACCGGACAGGTGGTCTGTGACAATGATGCGATCGCAATCGGGATGCGTGTGAAACCGATATTCAGGAAACTCGGTGAAGATGGTGCCGCTGGCATCATATACTATGGCACCAAGTTCATCCCTGCATAATGCGCAACGCCTCGGTGGCTCAGCTGGCAGAGCGAGTGATTTGTAATCACTAGGTCGCGAGTTCAAATCTCGCCCGAGGCTTAAGGTCTAATGACACAATCAAATTATTCAGTGAAATCGCGGGGTTTTGTGGCAGATGCATTCGTGATCTCTTGATGCTGATTTTATCACGAATGACACGAATAAACGAATATCACGAATCGGGTAAATCGCTGGAATTTTCGATTGTGCTGATATTAGGGGGGATGTGGGGTATGCGATAATCGCTCAACCTCTGCCCTACCATCGCGCACCGCAACAACAAATCCAATATCTACAAGCGCACGCGCAGCCTCTCCTGTTCCATGTATTAGCAGTTCCACGAGATCGTCTGGTTCATCGATGTCGGTCGCTGCTGCAAACGAGTCATAGACTTCGACTGAGAGACCGTTGTCGTGTGCGATCCTGAGATGATCAAGGAAACTCGTGCCGTAGTAATCCGTGCTGAACCGGGACGGGTCTTTGATGGAGAGGATATTGGTTCCTCCACCCTTGCCGGGTGCGATCACCAGATCGGCATCCGAAGTCGCAATCTCTCGCACGTACCGGCGCTTCAGGAGCGGCAGGTCAGCCATCACGATCATGACAGGATCGCATCCGTACTCTGCCACCTTGGAGAGATACTCGTTTAGTGCATCGTTTAATCCTGAATCGCTCCACAGGATGTGCGGATCGATGCGCGCGTCGTTGAAGACGGATGGTGTGAGGATATCGACCGCGAATCCGTCGGTTGCATCGAGCACATCTTGAAGCATCTTCATCGCAAGCATGCCGCGCTCATCCGGTGTTAGCACGCCAGAGAGGCGGGATTTGGCGTTCTCTTTCTTAAATGGTATCACGATTCTCATGGTAATGCCTCCGGCATCGATGCGTAAGTATGAGAATTTCTTGCACGCATTATCAATCCTGTCCAAAGATCCTCTGGTAGTACTCTGCCCCGATGTCAACACCCCATGCGACATGTCGCACATTGACGTCCCGATCCATGCCAAGCGTCAGCAGATGAAGTACCCGCCTGTAGATCGCGACCGGCTCTTCACCCCCATTTGCAGCAAGCGCGTCCATCCGCTCCCTGACCGCATCGAAATACCGCGCCCGGTCGGATTCTGTCATAAACGTCATGCCAGTGGAGGCGACCCGGTCTGAAAGATCGTGATGATTCGCGGCATTCCCGACATCCTCGATGATCAACTCGTTGATCCGGTCGAGCGCAGCCTGCCTGATGGCACGCAAGACCTGTTCATCGCTGCTTTCGATGTATATCCGGTTTATCTCCTCAGTTCCGCTCGCCCGCACAAGGAGGCGGGAGATCATCTCCCTGCCCGGATCCTGCAGCACGAACTCGACCTTGTCATGGTATGTGCCGCCAGCCCAGAGAACGTCCTGCCCTGCGATCGACTCTGGTGGGTCATCGAGCCATGAATTGATGATCTTCTCCTTCGGATTGTTCGGAGCCCAGATATCGAGCCGTTCGTCGTATTTTTCGCCATACCTTTCCGTATGTGCCCGCCATATCTCGCCAGGTGGCTTTCCGTGCCATGCGATCATGGACGCGATCATGCATATCCCGATGATCCCGTCCTTATCAGGGAACCGCTTGATCGTGAAACCGCCGCTCTCCTCGCCTGCGACCGCTGCCGGCAGATCGTATTTTTTCATCGCTGCGGAGATGTACTTGAAGCCGACCTCGGTATCGATGCATGGGAACCGTTGCAAACTGAGTGCGTATTCAATGTTACCAGTAACCTTTCTGACGCTGTAAAACGGATGCCGGATCAGCGAATTGACCTGATCCCATTCCGGCGTCGGTATATCGTATCCGCCGTCCTCGGATAGCGTCCGCACCACGTCATCGATTGCAGTGGACGTGGTTCCTGTCCGTATCACGATATGGTTCTCCCAGCCAAGCCCCCTGATCACGAAATCGCAGATCATGGCAAGGAGTTTGTTAAGGTTGATAAATCCGTCCCGGTCAAGGATTCCGCCGCACCTGTCGCCATCCGTATCGTTTGCGCACTCAAAGAGTGCACCGATCCGTTCCAATCGATCCGCAGTCGGGAGAAGCCACTGCTCCTCAGGATTGGCATAGAATCGGAGACCTAACAGATCGTCCTTCCCTGAATCCATCGGAAAGACGGATTCCGCGGGAACCCTGAGTTTTCCGAATATCTCTGTGATATAGCCCCTTGCAACGCCATTCATCGCGTTATGGATGAACCTGTGCTCTGGCTGCGAATAGAAATCCGCAAGAAGCTTGTCCAGTTTCTGCGATCTTAAGAAATCAGCGATGTATGCAGTGTATTTCTCCCGCATATCAACGTACACAAACCTGCCTTCAGATTCCGCCTTCTGCAGATCATATTTCAGGGGGGGCTGACCTCTCATGCAGAGGATGTTTGCTTCCCTCTCGATCCGGTCGGTGACCGATGTCGGGGCAACATCGCCGTTTTCCATGCTCCATCGCTGCCCCTGGGTCGAGAGCGGATTGTGGCTCGGGGTCATGTTCTCGCCACCTGCCGCATTATTCTGCTCCACCTCCCTAAGCCAGTACACCAGAGCGCCTGTGGGCGATGGCTCCTCTGCAAACCGCACAGGAAACCCACGCGAGAGAAACACCTTCGCGCTCTCAAGCGCAAACTCCTGTGCACCGATCCGCGTGTCATAAGTGATCACGACCGGCATCCCGCCCTTCTTCTGGGAGGTCTCGAGATCGTTGCATATCGCAACAGTTACGAAATCAGATCTTTCCCTGGTGAAATCCTTGTCTACGAATGCTCTGAAACCGGATGTCCCGAACTTTATATATTTTTTATCAAATAATTTGTGGAGCAGTTCTGCAAGCGCAGGATCGTCGGTTCGTTCTGCGAATCGGTATAACTTGTCACTGATGTTTGCGGCAAGCGAGGTTCTAAACGGTCTGTACCGCCCATCATCGTTAAGAGCGGTGATCAGGGGGGCTAATTCATCTTTTATATAATTATCTATATCGGAAAACTCGTCCCTCCCAAAGAATCCCAACAGTGCTGTTATGGCAAGAGCGCGCAGGCGCTTCGCCTCTGCCAACTGGCAATGCGCCTCAATGTATGCGTCCTGCATCTTCTTGCGATCCTTGATCTCTCTGCCAGTCATCCTGTTGATCTCCGAATCCGGGTTCTCGGTAGTCTCAAGTCCATACTGCCCGGGCTCGACTGCAAAGAGTTGTAAGGATGCGAACAAGACCGGAAGTTGATCTGTTGGGAATTTTGGGATATTTTCGGTCAGTTTTGTCAAAAAATCCCTGCTCACAAGAGTTGCCTCACCGAGGATTTCGGTATCCTCTGTTTCAGTCAGAGCAACGATCAGACTGGAAGTCAGTTCGGATACCGGAAGTTCGCTTGCGCTATGCTTCCTGATGATGCTTTTCAGTTCAGATAGATTGCCCAGTGTTGCCGCCCTGTTCTGAGCCAGCATCTGCCAGCGAACATCCCGGTATAAGAAATCAGCGCGTTCCATACATCCCCCTTGATCGCCTTTTCTAATATTGGTATGGTGGGGTTAACATTAATAACAGACCACATACAGAAGAAAGTTTACCATGAAAAAGTCAGAAAAAGAGAAGGAAGTTCAATATTACACAAAAGAACGCTGGGACAATTGGATTCAGAACGTGAAAGAGAGTGACTTCCAGATAGACGATGAATCCGGAAGCAGTACTGCGATATTCGTCAATATGATGGATGATGTGATACTTTCGTGCCTGAATGTCATTTCTAACCGGAATGCGAAAAAGATGTCAGCAGATAATGCGTTAAATGCAATTTCAGGCATCAGTGAGATTGTGCTCTCTGATGTTTCCCCGATTAACGAAGATGTCGACATGATGATCCAGTCGCTCCAGTCCTCGCTGCTCGGTGCGCTTGTTTCATGCGAATGCTATATCCGCGGATCTTATGATGCGAAGACTGCGCTTCCTAAACTGGTCAAGACTGCGATCGAAACAGAGGAGAATGACCCGGAAAAAGCGCTGGAATGCATAAGCACGGTTGGTGCACGGATACTATCTGGCAAGCCCATGCCAGAGATCATCTTTGACGTGCCGGATGGGCTGGTTGCAGAATGGTTAGACGGCGTTGACTCAATCGTTGCAGCGATGGCTCTTTCGAACGAAAAATGATGTTATAGTGTATGCAATGCATACTGACGATAGCAGGATCTGATTCCGGCGGCGGCGCAGGCATAGAGGCGGACCTGAAGACGTTTGCCGCGCTCGGGATGCATGGCGCCTGCGCGATCACCTCAGTAACCGCGCAGAACACGCTTGGGGTGGAGCGCGTCTATGATCTTCCCGAAGATGTGATTGTAGACCAGATCCGTGCAGTACTTAGCGATATAAGAGTCGATTATGTGAAAATCGGGATGCTGTCATCTGAGAGGATCGTCCGCACAGTGGCAGACGAGATCGAAGGCATTCCGTTCGTGCTCGATCCTGTGATGAGCGCGGAGGCAGGTGGGTCGCTGCTGGCGGAAGATGCACTGGACGCGCTGGTTTCGGTTCTGATCCCGCTTGCATCCGTTGTCACGCCAAACGTCTACGAAGCTTCTACCATAACAGGCATCCGGATCGGGAGCATCGAGGATGCGAAGCGTGCTGCGGCAGCAATCGCCACTCTCGGATGCCGGGCTGCGGTCATCACTGGCGGGCATCTCGATGGCACCGACGTGCTCTGCGAGAGCAGCAATGGCAAGATTGATCCCCCCAGACTAATTCGAGGGGCAGGGGGTCTTATCGGAGGTGGGACACATGGCGCAGGCTGCACGTACTCATCAGCGCTCGCATCATATCTTGCGAAGGGACTTTCCGTGCCGGATGCGTGCATCGCCGCAAAGGGTTTTGTCGAAGAAGCGATCACAAACTCTTTTAGCATAGGCAGCGGAGTTGCTCCTGTCAACCAGACCCGGGGGGTCATCAGCGATGCCGCACGGTACCATGCGATCGCTGATGTCAGCGCCGCTGTAAAAGCGATCGAGAACTCCCCATCGTTCGCGTCACTGATCCCTGAGGTCGGGTGCAACATCGGAAGCGCGACTCCCGCGGCGCAATCGGTAGGGGACGTTGTCGCAGTCAGGGGAAGGATCGTTACGGTCGGCGGCGGCAG
>DAOURL010000110.1 GCA_030625165.1 Methanosarcinales archaeon
AGAAGCCCTTAAAATACCTGCCGACTGGTTCAATGATACTGTGACCATCGGCACCGCAACGCAAGCGTCATCCGTTACAAGATCGACGCCGAGACCAACGTCAGATGCGGCATCAGACCAATCACTCGACCCAACCCAGAAGCCGACCACTGCATCGGTTGCGCAAGGCGCCTCGATTGCAACAGATTCAGCCAAGATATCTGAAAAGAGTGAACCGGATGCTCCGGAGATACTAACGACGCAAAACTTTATCGCCCTCTACACATTTATTGGATTATTTGCTTTCGCCTATGCGCTGACGCTACTACGATAAGATTAACATGTACACACAGAATCGCGATCCAGAACGACTTGTAACAATTGCCGCAATCATCATGGCAATCATATTCACAATCCCGACAGCAGCAGGGACAACAGTTAGCGTAGACTCCCCTGAGTATGTATCGGTGGGCGATACTTTCGATGTCGAAATTGAGATTGATGAGGTCGAGAATTTTGATTCGGGGCAGTTTAACATATATTTTAATTCGAAGGTTGTAGATGTGGTAAATGTGGTGGATGGCGATTGTGGTGGAGCCGTTGAAGCAGGAAGCATAGACGAAACAGAGGTGCCGATAGATGGCTGTAGCATCATAGAAGGATACACTTCTTTTGCTGGCAATTCTGAGATATGGATGACATTCAACCTCGGCGGTGCTGACGGAATAAGTGGCTCGGGTCATCTGGCAACGATAACTTTTGAAGTGACCGGAAAAAGCGGAGACCGCAGCGTTTTGAACTTCGACCATGACGACAAACCACCCATACTAACTGATATTTATTCAAATGAAATAAACGTGACATGGATAGATGGCAATGTGACCATCGGCACTTCGGAACCCGGTCCGACACCCACATACACTACAAAGCAAAAATATGCGGTTAGCGTGTACGTGAAGAATCTTGACGATGACAAATTGGATGTGCATCTATTCATCGATGGAGAGGATCGAGAGTATAAAACGATCTCGTCTGGTAAGACATCTGTAAAATATGACAAACCAAGTCCCACTAATTACAAGTTAGAGGAGGGTGTGCACACCTTCACGATAAAGTGGTATGACCCAAGCACCGGAAAATGGTATGAAAAGACTGAAGAACACGATATAACATGTGCAACAACCATAACCCTTCTGACCGATGAGCATGCCGAAGATGAAGATAAGATCAGTGCCCATGTTTACATAAAGAATCTCGACGACGACGATCCGAACGTCTATCTCTACATCGATGGGGATTACAAGAAGTATATAAGCATCGCTTCCAACAGTACCGGAGACTATGGCGAGTACGAGTTCGAGGAGGACGAAGATACATTGCATTCGTTCAAGATTGTATGGTGCGATCCGGGAACTGATGAAGAATACGAAAAGATCACCAGAAGCCACATAACAAGCGAAGAAGCAGTAACTCTATATGTAGATCTGCATACAGAAGAAGATATGATTTTATTGCCTGATGAAACTCCGACCCCGGTTTCAACTCGTTCTACGTCAACTGCAACCACATCTCAATCAGCCAGTGATTCACAGCCATCTCCCGGAAAGACGCCGAGCAGCACTACATTCCACACAGATCCAACACTGTCAGAAAATTCTGCTGAGAACAATGGTTTGGGGCAGGGCACCACTTGGTACACCCTGATCGGACTCCTCGCGGTTGTGTTTGCGCTGCTACAGATCAGAAGAAGTTGATGTATATGAAGATACTTCTATATTTTTTGATGATCATCCTCTGCCTCAATATCGCCTCTGCTTATGACGAGGATGATCTGGAATGGGCTTGTGGCAACTCAAAAAAGCTTCATCTTAGTGAAACGATATCGAATGGCAATTTTACCGTAGAGGCTTATAATTTTCCGAGATCTGACCAGAACGAGACCATGTTTGTCGGGATAAGGTTGTATGAGAACGGTATCCCTGTTTCAGATCAAACGCTTGTTGAAGGTGAGGACTACATCCATGAAGATGAGATCAGGATAACGGCTCTTGAATTCTCGGTACCATCTTCGGACTGGACAACCGATCTGCCAGATGAGCTCTGGGTAGAGATCAAGATGGAACCAATCGGTGTTCCGCGCTTTGATGTGGAATTTGTGACTGACAAGGATGAGTACTTTACATACTCACCCAATATCGAGGTGGATCTCACCATCCAGAACAGAGGAGATGCTGAGGCACACGACGTGGATGTTAATGTGGGTATGGACGGTCTCGAAGTGATTGTTGGAAAGACGCATTATCATTGCAGCGCTCTTGAGAAAGGTAGACGTGTGGATGGCAAACCCGATACCACAGCGTTTGATCCGATCACACTGCGGTTTGGTCTGCCTTCCGTCATTGAGGATCGTATATTCAACCTGGCAGTAAACGTCGAGTGCTATGATATAAGAGGTGTAAAATATTCGCATTCCGAATCATACCCTGTGAAAGTCTCTGGCATGTTCAGGATATCAAAGTCGATAAATAACAACATATACATGGATGAGATTGCCACAGTCACGGTATCGCTCAGAAATGACGGCACTCTTCCGATCAACTCGATCACGGTAAGCGACACCTTGCCGTCCGAATTCGAACCGGATGAGAACTCATCGCTTCTCTGGGAACTGGATCTCGGGGCAGGCGAATCCAGGAGTTTTACATATCAGTTGAAGCCCATGCAGCCAAGCGAAGGAGGATACGTTATCCCGGCTGCGATTGCAAAATGGAGCTGGGATGGTAGAACGTATACGGTACACTCAAACTCCCCTGGAATTGCAGTATATGGTCCAAAAATAGAGCTGTCAAAACGAGTGGATCCGGAGACGATCGAGGAGGGCGGGATCGTTGCCGTTGAAATCCTGGTAAAGAATACCGGGAATGTGCTGGCAAGCATTGATGTGTCTGATTCCATCCCAGAAGGTGCTATGCTGATCGATGGTGCATCCGGCGGTAGAGCGGTTCTTGCGGCGGGCGAGAGTCATACATTCGGTTACAGCATGAGGATGAACCGGTCAGGTTCTGTCGAACTGCCGCCTGCTGTTGCGCACTTTGCGGATACTCATGATTACGATGGAACCGTCGTTTCAGAGAAGAGATCGATCACGGTGAATCCGGTAGTGCACTCTGCACGAACAATTAATACTCCGGATCAAAAGATCGCCACTGCGGCTACCGCGAATACTACCACCAGAACAGATAAAGAATCCGGCACAGGATCGGTTTGTACACTGGTTGGTTTTCTCGCTGCTGTGTTTGTGATTAGGCGGGTTAAGCGGACGTAAGCATCTTTTTGTTTGTGAACAGGTTGTTTCAGGGTACTTGTGTGCCACAGAGTCCGCAAAAGTACGCAGAGGATTGACGCAGTCTTGAAACTCTGCGCCCGCTCCCGCTCTCAGCGGGGATAAAACACCCAGATTGTCAGGTAGTCCCTTTCCTGCACTCCCCGCGTGCAACGATCACAGACACGCCCTTTGCAGCAAGCTTCTCCCGGAGCAACTGCTCGATTACCTGACCGCCCGCAGTCTCATCAATTACGGCAACATCGCTGCAACATGCACGGACGATCCGCTCCGGATCCGGAACCGTCTGTCCTCCGGTCATCGCTGAAACCCTGTTTGCCAGAACTATCACCAGAACGTCTCTCTGGTTAAATTCCGCATCGATAAGCGCCTGTAACCCGGAATGGACGAGCCCAAAATCGCCTATGATGGCGATGCTCTTCGCAGGCATCCCTGATGCGACCCCGATCGCACCACCGAGCGCGTAAGCGACATCCACAACCCCGGTCGGCGCAGTCCGTATCGAGCAGCCCATATCCCCGGCGATCATCATGCCGCTGTTCTTCTTGATCTCTCTAACCGCCTCGTATACCGGTCTGAACGGACAGTCATCACAGATGTCCCGGGAGTATCCGCGGTTTTTTAGCGTCTCCGGAGTGGTATCGAGAGTGATCTCGTTTTTATCCATATTTTCCATAGCAACTAGAATATCCTCTTCTGTTAGACCCCCATACGGCAGATGCCCTGACCGTCTTCCGAGAGTCTTGTAAGTTCCGGTTCCGAGTTGACCCTCGATCACCGGCTCGGTCTCCTCAACGACAAGGACGCGCCGGTCCCCGATGAAATCTGCTATCCGTTTCACCGGCAACGGATTTACGAACGAGAGCGAGATATGCGGCATCTCGATTCTTTTCTGGCGCATGACCGATGCGACGATCATCGAAGCGTAGCCGGATGAGATGATGCACATCTGCCCATCCTCCGATCCACCCCCTTCCTGGCAATGGTTGAGATGTGATCTTTCGGACAGATCCTCGATCAACGGATACGTATCCCTATGAAACAACTGGTGCCTGCCATGCATCGAATATTCCCAGATCGATCGGTCGAACGGTTCTGGCATGTTCAGCGCCTGCGCCTTCCCTTCCACGCATCCCGATCTGAGCACACGATCCGTCACCCGGACGATCACCGGCGTGCGCACGGTCTCGCTGATGCGGTATGCTTCAAAGATCGCATCGTGCAGGTTCGTGGGGTTCGGATCGAGCACGGGCACCTCGGAAATCATGCCCCAGTACCTGGAATCCTGTTCGTTCTGGGACGCCACCGCCATCGGGTCGTCTCCAGCGATGATCACAATCCCTGCGCCGATTCTGTGCGTGCTTGCCGTGATGAGTGGATCTGACAGGAGATTCATGCCGACATGCTTCACGATCACCATCGACCGGCTGCCAGACGCGGACGCTCCGAGTGCGATCTCGAGCGCAACCTTCTCGTTGATACACCACTTCGCATCCGCCTCTGCTATCAGGAGCTCTGCAAGTTCGGTGATCGGATACCCTGGCACGCACGTGATGCTTCGGATATCGCATTCACGGACTGCTGATGCGACTTTATTGATGCAAGAGGTTGTTTCGGTCATGGTTTTGGTGGTTGGTGGGTGGTCTGCTGGACAAAGTGTATCGACGACATGCGTAAGTATCTGCTAAGGGGTCGTAACGAAATAACCCGGGTCACCTGATCGTCGGAAGTCGTTTGTTCTGTGGTGGCGCAAGCACAGCAAACGCCATATTTAAATTCGTGGCATTCGTTTATTCGTGACATTCGTGATTTAATCACTTTTTACAGAAATCCGTACAAATAAATCACGAATGATACGAATTTCACAAATTGCACGAATGTTATCCAATATCATTGTTGTGTTTGGGAGTCGGTAGTTGCAGCCACCTAACCCTTCACAAAGGGATTGTGCATCAGCGCCTCGATTCCGGGAAGCGTGCGCCCGGATAGGAAATCAATGCACGCACCGCCGCCTGTGCTGATATGCGAGATCTTTGACTCGATGCCGAGGGTGTACGCCTCTGCTGCGATGTGTCCGCCTCCGATTATTGAAAATTTCGATTTTGTTGCTGCAAGGATGAGTTCCCTCGTCCCGAGTGCGAAAGCATCCTTCTCGAAGATGCCGGCAGGACCATTCATGATCACGGTCTCTGCGTTCTTGATCTTCTCTGAAAACGAAACCGCGGTCTCGATTCCGATGTCATTGATCGAGAGATCGGTCGGCAGTTCGGATACCGGTATCTCGACACGCTTATCAGGATCGTCATGGCTGGCGCCCGCGAGATCGATTGGCATCTCGATCTTGTCGCCGTATTCTGTAAGCAGTTCGTGCGCTCGTCCAATCTGCGTGGTACAGCCGATCGAATTTATGAACTCGAGATTCTTACTGCCGAGATCGACACCACTTGCCGCCAGAAACACGTTTGCAACGAGCCCGGTGACGAGAATCGCGTCCACTTCGTCACGCGCGGCAACGTTCTCGATGACGTCGATCGAGTCGTTCGCCTTGATTCCGCCGAGCACGTATACGGTCCCTTTCTTTGAAAGCCCCCTGCTCAGTGATTTGATCTCCTTCTCCATCAACCGTCCGGCAACCGGTTGTAGAACACTGGTAAACCCGACAACAGAGAGCTGCGATCGATGCGAGACCGCGAACGCATCGTTCACGAACATATCTGCGTGCGGAGCAAGGCTTTTCACCATGCACGTCCTTGCATGTTCGGCAGGGGATCTGGAGAGGGTCTCCTCCGAATAGAACCGCACATTTTCAAGCAGGACGATATCGCCGCATTCCATCGACCGGATCGTGTCTATCGCATGTGATCCGAATATATCGTCCACATACGTGACCGTCCGCCTGCATAGACGCTCCAGACGTTGTGCATGTGCCTTCATGGTCGTGAAATCGATCTTCCCGGGTCTGCTCTGGTGCGCGAGCAACACGACCTTCGAATCGATAAGATCGTTTAAGGTTGGTAGATGGCTTTTAAATCGAGAATCATCCAGAATCGTCCCATCCGGGGACATTGGCGAGTTCAGATCGACCCGTACAAGCAGGGTCTTTCCGGTTGTGGATACATCGTCAAGAGTCAGATAGCTCGTGGATGTCATGCATGATATTTTGTGCCAACCCCTATTAACATTTTATAGCACCGGAAGCCAATATCACGTCTGTGTTCGACATCATACTCATCGCAGTCTGGCTGATGCTGCCCGCGTATCTGCCAAACCCGTGTGCCGCGCTATTCGGACGCGGCGCCGCAATCGATTCCGGCAGGAATTTTATCGACGGAAGAAGGATACTTGGCGATGGGAAGACGTACATCGGCTTCTTTGCCGGGACTGTGGCGGGAATCGTGATCGGGTTGGTTCAGATACTGATCGCACCGTACGCACCCATACCGTTTCCGGCATTCACGCTTGCCGCGATTCTCTGCCTCTCGATCGGTTCGCTGCTCGGGGATCTCGGAATGAGTTTTGTGAAGCGGAGAATCGGACTTGCGCGCGGGGCTCCGTTTCCGATCGCAGACCAGTTGGACTTCGTAGCGGGTGCATGGATACTGACATATATTTTTGAGCGGGAATGGTTCCTCTCGAACTTTACAACGTGGATTGTGGTGACAATCCTGATCATTACCCCGATTATGCATCTGGTAACCAATATAATCGGATACAAACTCGGAAAAAAGGATGTGCCATGGTGAATTCGATTCATAAATACAAGGGCGCAATCGCCATAACCTGCGCGAATGCTTCAGAGGTAAAGAGGGCGCTTGCTCCTGATAACCTCTCGAACATGAAGATGGAGAGCGTTGATGCAACGTTGACGATTGAGGTATCGGCGCCGAGACTTGGAACGCTGATCAACACGATCGATGATCTGCTGATGAATGCGAAGATAGCGTCTGATCTGGCTGAAGATCCCTGCTGAGGATGGGGGTCAGGGGAGTTTTCAGATAGTGTTAATTAAGGGATTGCCAGAATCTCGTAGGTGCGTCATGCCTGTGTAGCATTGAGGGATTAGGGATCACGAATGGCACGAATAAACGAATATCACGA
>DAOURL010000185.1 GCA_030625165.1 Methanosarcinales archaeon
AAGGATGCGGTCGATCTCATCGCGCGAAAAGTCCTGTATCGTGATGACGTGCTGCATCACGCGGTCATTATCTAGCTGCCCCAATTTATGCACGATATAACAATTGCATTCATGCGTTAAAAAGTAGTGGATCAACCAAAGTCGCCTCTGCTCTACATCTACAGCTACAGCACGCTACGATCGTTATCCGAAAAAATTTATAATGGAGGGGCTTTAAGTGGTATTCGCCGAGATCGTGTCTTCATCAGCTACAATCGCGTCGGATGCTTCCCAGACAGAGCGGATGATCCAGAGATTGGAAGATGCGGTTCAGGAGGTTAATCAATGCTGATCGAACGTCGAATACAACAGCTTGCAGATAACATCCGCAAGGATATGGACTTGCTCAACGATTACGAGAATGAGCTGCGATACGAGACCGATCCGCGCCTTCTGGCAAGATATCGCCGGGAGATCGAACGCCAACACGAGTCCTTGAGCCGTTACCAGCAGGAGTATGCTAAATTGTGCGGGCAGTTGACCGGCGAGCCGTCAGCAGGGATGCAGGACACCGCAGATATGTTGCGGCAGATGGACGCCAAACTGGATGGTCTCATAGGGGGTCAAAAAGTCATGCAGGATGATTTGGAAGACTTTCGCAAAACTCTGCTCGCCCGTTTCGATGACAGCGAGCAAACAATCATCTCCACGGTCGTTCAGCGGCTCGATCAAAATCAATCAGCCACAGTGCAGAGTATATTGGATGGAATAGATGCCAATCGTCTTCCGGAAAGTGAGCTCCAAGAAACTTTAAGCGCGGTTGTACAAGCTCTATCTGAAATTAAACAGAACAAGGCAGGGTATTGCGACTCCCAACTGGTGAGCGAAGCTGCGAACCTGTCAGAGGTGGTCGATGATCCGAAACTCGATGTGAATCATAAGCTCAAGGTTTCAATCCCCATTATACCACTCATCCTAAAATACGAAGCCGAGGTCGGACTGAAGAGTGGACTGAACCTGAAAACTGCATGGCAGAGATTGAAAGCATGGCGAGGTAAGGGATGAACAAAGACCTAATCGAAGAGCGTCTGAAAGTCCTTGAAGGTCACATCAACAAGGATCTTGGTCTGCTCAAGAGTTACGAGGACGAACTGCGGGATGAGAGAGACCCCCGCCTTATAGGGAAATACCGTCGGGATATCGAACGCCAGCGTGAGTCACTCACACATTACTGGCAGGAGTACGACGAACTGAAAGAGCAGGCACCGCCGGCAGAGATGCAGAACGTTGCCGATCGCTTGCAGCAGCAAGACATGAAACTGGACGAGATCCGAAAATTGCTGCCGCCAGTCTGGAACGTTTCTCACCACCGCAACCCAAAATTCACAGGTCGGGAGGACGCCCTATCAGAACTCAGGTTAGCTCTCACTTCAGGAGAGCCTGCCGCGTGGAAACAGGCTGCATTCGGCATGGGCGGCGTGGGCAAGACCCAGCTTGCTGTAGAGTATATCTACCGCCATAAGCCTGATTACAGGGTCATCTGGTGGATCCACTCCGAGGAGCCGGCGACGATGGCTACTGATTATGCCAGTCTTGCCGCCAGTCTGGATCTGCCAGAGAAAGACTCCACAGACCAAACAGAGATAGTCAGGGCTGTGAAACGCTGGCTTGCGCACAATTCGGGCTGGCTGCTCATCTTTGATAACGCGCATGACCAGAGAGCGATCCGCGACTACCTGCCGCAGGGAGGTGCAGGTTACATAATCATCACTTCTCGCAATCCGGATTGGGGCAGTGTAGCCGGACTGCTGCCAGTTAAGAAATTTGATCGAGCCGACTCGATCGACTTTCTCTGCAAGCGTACCGGACGGGCTGATCGGGATGCTGCTGATGCGCTCGCAGACGAACTTGGCGACTTGCCTCTGGCTCTCGAGCAGGCAGGTGCCTACATCAAGGCGACAGGAATCGCATTTACGGACTATCGTGAACTCTTCCGATCCCGGCGGAAGGAACTATGGGATGACGAATCCCCTCCTCCAGACTATCCGGATTCGGTTGCTACCACATGGTCTCTTGCAATGGATAACGTCAGGGGGGAATCCGAGGGAGCCGCGGATCTGCTGAATCTCTGCGCGTTTATGGCTCCAGACGAGATCCCTCTCGAGATGTTGGGCGAGGGGGCAGAACACAGCCCCAAGCCGCTTGCATCGACAGCATCCGACAGACTGGCTATGAATCGAGCGATACGGGTACTCAGGCGGTACTCCTTAATCGATGCAAGTGACGAATCCCTCTCAGTCCACAGACTGGTTCAGGCAGTGGTGCGTGACCGTTTGGGTGAAGACGAGGAGAAGCGATGGGCAGGGATTGCTACGCGTCTCCTGAGTGTAGCATTTCCCATTGAAGGCGAGGACGTGCGGACATGGAATCGTTGCTCATGTCTCCTACCTCACGCTATGGCAGCGATTGTCCATGCAGAGGCGCGAGAGGTGGCTCCCGAAGAAACATCATATATCTTGAATCGAACGGGCGCGTATTTGTGGGGACGTGCTGAGTTTGTCGAGGCTAAGACTCATTATGAACGAGCTTTGGTTCTTGCTGAAAAAGCGTATGGAAGTGACCATCCCAAGGCAGCTATCAACATCAACAACCTCGGACTCATCCTGCGAGATCTTGGCGACCTCGAGGCGGCAAAGGAATGCTTCAAGCGTGCGCTTGCGATTGATGAAGATGCCTACGGGAGAGACCATCCAAGCGTAGCCACCGACGTCAACAACCTCGGACTCGTCCTGCGAGATCTTGGCGACCTCCCCGAGGCAAAGGAATGTTTTGAGCGGGCTTTGACTCTTGGTGAAAAGGTCTATGGCAGAGACCATCCTACTGTAGCCATCCGCGTCAACAACCTCGGCGGCGTTCTGAAATATTTTGGCGACCTCCCTGCGGCAAAGGAATGCTTTGAGCATGCACTTGCGATCGATGAAGATGCCTATGGGAGAGCCCATCCAAGCGTAGCCAGAGACGTCAACAACCTCGGCAGCGTCCTGCAAGACCTTGGTGACCTCCCCGCTGCAAAGGAGCACTATGAGCGTGCACTTGCGATCGATGAAGAGGTCTACGGGAGAGACCATCCAAACGTAGCCACCGACGTCAACAACCTCGGCAGCGTCCTACACGACCTTGGTGACCTCCCCGCGGCGAAGGAATGCTTCGAGCGTGCGCTTGCGATCGATGAAGATGCCTACGGGAGAGGCCATCCAAACGTAGCCATCCGCGTCAACAACCTCGGCAGAGCCCTGCAAGATCTTGGTGACCTCCCCGCGGCGA
>DAOURL010000163.1 GCA_030625165.1 Methanosarcinales archaeon
ATATCAATCAATCCTCACTGTAACCGGCTCTCCATGCTCATCAAAGAACGCAACCTCATGCGTCCGGGTGATGCTGCTCCACCGCAACCGGTTCTCAGAGACCCGCTCTGGCGGTGCTCGCGGTCTGCGTTCCTCGCTTCCTACGGCATGTACGCCAAAAAGTACGGTCGCATCAGGCACGATCGCCCTGATCCGTGCAGCAACCCGGGGCATCGTCTCCTTATCCACATCAGACAGGGCAGGCGCACCCAGCGGGTGGCTATGGACGTGCACGATAAGATTTGGCATCTCGGCTCGCTCAGCCCGGATGTGCTCGACCATCTTTTCGGCAATATAAGAGACCATCTCCGGCGTGGCATGGGCTACGACCTCGTTAGAAGAGAACTTGTGGAGATGGTCAACGCTTGTGCCATATCCGGTGAGTGCGTAGACCACCTCCACATCAGGCTCTTTCGGTCGAAAGACAGACTCCACCCGGATCTCCATCTGGCTGAGGATGGGGTGTGAGAGTGTAAGCCCCCTGCTTCCGGCAGCCGTGGCAGGTGCTGGGGACGCGGGGTGCATAGCATGAGATCCCCTCATCTCTGCCGTGCCTACACGCTCATCCTTCCTCGTCTTCTTCAGTTTGATCCGGACCGTCCCGTTTCCGCCGATGCCTACTTTGATTCTTTTCATCCGCCGCCTTACTCCTCTTCAATCACGACCTCGGTCTTCGGGGGTTTCCTAAGCATCATCGCAATGAATGCGATCGCAATCACTGCCAGACACCCGACGATGATATAGGTGTATGGGAGTTCCTTATTTCCCCCTTCAGTTGGTTTCGGGTCCAGTGGCTTTGGCGACGGTTCTTCCACAGTAAGCGGGTGTGTCAGTGAGATCTGCTGGAAAGCGTCCTTATCATCCCCGGGCCAGTACAAGCCTGTGAAGTGAACCGTGAATGTACCGGTCTTCTCACTCTTGATGTTGATGTTAATCGTCCTGGTGGCTCCGGGCGGAACCGTGAACTTTCCTGCAACTGTTCCGGCTGCACCACCTGATCCGAAACCCGCTCCGTAGACGTGAATCCCTGATGGCACGCCGACCTGCACATCAGCGGTCAGGGTTACAGTGTTTACGGACGGGTTGTACATATACAGTTCGACGAGCCCGTCCTGTGACTTGTTGATCACATCGTTCACCGGGCGCAGCGTTACTGTTGGGCCGACTCTAAACTTCGCTTCGGTCGGTACAGGCGTCGCAGTTTCCACGACAGTCGGTTCAGTGGTGGGTGTCGCCGTCGCCGTTGCATTCGTAATATTTGCGGTTGTATCGTTCCCCTGCGCCATCGCTGGCACGACCGACAGGCACAGGAGCAGGAGCAGGATGCATCCGATAGTGAGTTTCTTCGTATTCATATTCACTCCTCTTGCTTTCGTAGGTGCCTGATTCACCTCAATTCTTTCTGACCATCAGCGCACCGAACGCAACTACGATTGCGATCACCGATAGTAAGCCCGATGGTAACGGCTGTTCGTTTGGCGCATCCGTGCTGGTTTCACCAGATCCGCCGGTTGGTTTCGAGTCCATTGGATTTGGCGACGGTTCATTCACCTTGAGCGGATGTGTCAGCGAGATCTGCTGGAAAGCATCCTTATCGTCGTCTGGCCAGTACAATCCGGTGAAATGTACAGTGAAGTCACCGACTTTATCCGCCTTGATGTTGATATGGATCGTCCGAACAGTTCCCGGCGGTACCGTGAACGTTCCTGCAACTGTTCCGGCTGCGCCACCGTATCCAAATCCTTCTCCGTAGACGTGAATCCCCGATGGCACGGCAATCTGCACATCCGCGGTCAGTGTTACGTCATTTAAGGTTGGGTTGTTCATGTAGAGTTCGACGAGCCCGTCCTGCGACTTGTCAATCACGTCGTTCACCGGACGCAGTGTCACTGTTGGACCGACCCTGAACTTTGCTTCGGTCGGTGCGGGCGTCGCAGTTTCTGTGACGTTTGTCCCATTCGCGGTCGGCACCACCGTTGGTTCGGTCGTGGGTGTTGGTGTTGCCGTGACATTCGTTTCGTTTCCATTCGTGGTTGTATTGTTCTCCTGCGCAATCGCTGGCATGGCAGCTATGCACAAGCATGTGATGCATATCACAACGAGTTTCTTCATATTCATCTTTGATCCTCCTGTTAGTTGTTGAACAGAATAATTCTGTCCATGTACAGTAAAAAGTTGTCATAGTACTTAAACATTTTGAGGGTCATGGCTATCAACTCGACGTTGGCATCAGCATCGTTTCGGAGTACCACCGATTCAAGTCTCGCACCTGAATAGAACCATAATACCCCCAAAAAAAGAAATCCACAACCTACAAAGCGCCGTCCCTAATCTCACACAGTCTTGGGAGATCGCTGTACCGGTACGTAAACAGCATCGTCAGCGTGACAAGACTCCTCTTCGTGAGCGAAATTCCGAGATAATGCCCCTCTGACGAGTTTTCCTCCTGGAATCGCTCTATCGATCTGGTATCGATCGCGTTAGCATCTTTCATGTACCGCGATGGCACCCTGAAGAGCACCGTACTCTTCCGGGCGATCTTCGTATCCGCGTTCATGGACATCTTCTCGATAGCGACACCGATCATCGTCGGCACATCGACCGGCTTATGTCCGCCCACCGGGATGAAATAGTGGAGCAAGTCCTTTGATAGGATGCTTGAACGCCCAAAGACTGAGAAACCACCGCCTGAGACGGACATATCCGATATCATGTCCCTGACCCTGATGCTTGTTGCCGTGGAGGTCTTCGGATCAGACCCTGAAAGGATGTCTGAGATGACGACAGCCGCGTACTGGTTGTATCGCGGGTACATGCTCTCGATGTTATCGGTGTACGCGATGCGCTGGTTGTCCATCAGGAGGAACGCATCGGTGTATTTCTTGATGCCTTCGATTGCGTAACAGACGTTTGCGTACCTAGCACGCATATCAGCGCCAGCCGGGGACGGCAGCACGCCAAAGACCATTGCAGGTACGTCAAGGTCGCTTAATGTGCGCGCAATTGTCGGGGATACCCCGCTCCCTGTGACTCCGCCGAGACCGAGAAAGATGATTGCAGCGTCAACGCCTTCGATCTTCTTGTTCAGTATTTCGAGCAGCACCGCGTCATACGAGTCCATCGCAGATGCGGATGCGGCAGTGTCTTTGAAATCGCTTCTCCCGACAACCTCGTCGCCTGACCCGAAAAATCCCTTGTCGGTCAGCAGGTACTGCTCCTTATTCTTGATGTGTTTGAACGGAACCTTCGGATTGATCGCCATTCTCGGGTTCTTTCCTGCCCCACGCTCACATACATCATCCAGCAGCGCACTTCCAGCATTTCCTGCACCGATCAGTAGAACTGCCATACACAACAGATCAACCGCAATGCATATATGATTTTTCGTAGTTAATGTATTATGGTTCGAGTGATTCATCTGGTTACGGCAATCCTGATCCTCTCAGCACTTGCGATGCCGGCTCTCGGAGATGACGCTATAAAGCGGGAACTCGTGGAGCAGGTAAGCGAGGTAAAACTGCCGGTTCTTGCGCGGTATCAGGAACTAAGTCTCATGCACAGGCAGATCCTGATCACACTCCAGACCCTGCCTTCGGACCAGATCACCGGAAATACCAGGGAGTGGGTGAATATCGCGGCAGGCAACAACGGCATTCTCAAGAAATTTAATAGCATCAATGATCTTGCTTCGATTGGCGATCCCCAGTCGCATAAGACTGCGCTTACCGATGCCACCCGGTTAAAATCCGATATAGGCTCACTCGAAGGGTATGCGCAGGCGAAAGATAATTTCATCACGAGCTATCCGAAGACTGCGCTGTCGCATTTCTTTGCTGATCAGGGGGAGTACTTTGAGGCGCTGGCTGAGACCGAGATCGATACGCGCATGGAGATCGATTATTTGAGCCACGCGCTCACCGCATACAGGGAGGCAGAGGATATCACAAAGACGACCTATATCGACCTGAAGGTCAAGAAACTGAAATCCGAGTACCAGTTTGATATGGAGATCGTGAATACGTCGTCGCACATCGGTGAGGCGAAATTTGAGCAGGCGTCGTACGGATTCAATCACACCAGTAACCCGGTAGCTGTTGCAACCGGCATCCTCTCAGCACGAACTGCAAAAAGGGAACTGACAACGGTTTATAAGTTGTATCTGAAGCACGGCGATGAGCGGGCTGTGCAGATCGATGAGCAACTCCTCGAGATCGATCAGATCCACACAGAACTCGTCGATCTCTTCCTGAAATACGCTTCTATCTTTGTGGTATTCTTTATCGTGGTGCTGGTCTGTGTGCTCAGTCTGATGTTCAGATGGACTCATGCCGTCGATGATACGCTGCTCGGGGACGAGGTGATCCAATGA
>DAOURL010000244.1 GCA_030625165.1 Methanosarcinales archaeon
GATATGCCTGCGATAAGACACCCTGCCACGTATCCGAGGATCGCGCCGGTATTCAGGAAAGGCAGTCCTGCCTGCGGCTTTCCGCCCATCACGACAACCATCAGCACCGCATACCCGATAAGCGTCCCGACTGCTGCGAGAAACGCTGGCAGGACGACCGATCCGAACATTAGTGACAGGTCAGGGTATGCCACTGGCAGGAATACGTTGGCAGATACCACAAGGATCGTTGGCATCACGGCATCGCCAAGCCCCATAAAGAATGCGCCGCGCTCTTCCTCCCCCCCATCGTCTTTTTTTGCAGAGAAATCCTGCTTCATGAAGGAGTAATCTTTGCGCTTCGGGACCACGAAGAGAATCGGCACATGAAGTTCCATCACACCCTCGGCAAGTGCGATCATGTGCTTGGTCTTGTACACCGAGATGATATCGTAGACTGTGAGAAGGATCAGGAAGATGATGGTCGGGAGGACCTCAAACGAGATTCCGAAGATCGCACTTGCGCCCGCTCCGACAAGGACTCCTGTAACATCGACCACATACCACTCAGGAAACTTATACAGCAGCGCGGCAAGTGCGAGGGTCAGGATGATTGCTGGTACAACCGATATGAATGCGATAAGCACGTAGTACATGGTTGCAACCACTGCAAAGAGTATGACCGCGTGGAGGATGTATTTTTTGTTGGTTTTAATTATAAAAAGGATGAATGCCGTGAATACCAGTATAACTACAATATACCATACCACATTCCAGACCGACGACGTATCCTCAAATGCCTGCATCCCGCTCTCCGCCATCGGAGCCGCCATCGCAAGTGCAAGCACCTGCACGAGGATGATGAACCCCGCCATTCCTACAAGCGGGAGATATTCGGATACTGGTTTCACAGGGTTACATGGGGACGCGGTCTTTGTAAACCTATTGGGTTGGTTCGAGATTTTTTGATTTCGTCGTCGGTTGTATGCCCCTCCGTAAGCGCAATTTGGAATTCTAACATTTCAGAACATCGTTTTAGAGAGTGGTGTTTCCCATGCGTAATGATTTTATCACGAATGGCACGAATAAACGAATTTCACGAATGATAAACCGGAATAAATTCGTGTCATTCGTCCATTCGTGAAATTCGTGATAAAAACTGTTAGAAATAGACCAAATTCTCGATAAACTCCTCAAAACCAGAGTAGGGCGAGTTTTGGTAAATAACCTATATGACTGGCCGTTTGAATACTTTCACGCGAGATATCAGAGAGCCAAAAAAAGTCTCTGGTTCCAGAGGAAAAGAGTTGTACCAGAAGAGCAAATACGAGTAGCAACGATGAAGATCAGACGGCAGAAACTGAAGAGACGCGAGGGTGTGATCGAACTTGTTCCTGAAACGCTTGATGATCTCTGGCACCTGAAATACATAATCGAGAATCACGATCTCGTATCGGCGTTTACGAAACGACGGGTGGAGGGGGCAACCGACAAGATACGCCCGGAAGCGGCTGAAAAGAAGTCGGTTCACCTCACGATCGAGGTTTCCGGGGTGGAGTTCCATCGGTTCTCGAACCGGCTCCGTGTACGCGGC
>DAOURL010000240.1 GCA_030625165.1 Methanosarcinales archaeon
CATGAACGTCTTGATCGACAGGTCAGAGATCGCAGGCACGATCCCTGCGCCGCCATCCAAGAGCTACACCCACCGGGCGATCGCGATCGCATCGCTGTCGGTCGAGTCCGAGATCGCATACCCGCTGTTATCAGCAGACACAAAAGCAACGATAGCAGCATCAAGGGCTATCGGCGCTGATGTGACCATCTCGGATAATCGGCTTCTCGTGCGAGGTGTGTCGCGTCCGGTAGTGCCCGATAACGTAATCGACGTCTTAAACTCGGGAACGACGCTCCGGTTCTTCACAGCGATAACATCGCTTGCACTGGGCACAAGTGTGCTGACAGGTGACGCGTCCATCAGGACGCGCCCGAATACCCCACTTCTGCAGGCGCTCTCCGATCTCGGTGCGGACGCGTTCTCGACAAAAGGGGATGGTACCGCTCCGATTGTCGTGCGGGGACCGCTTGTGGGCGGAATCACACGGATCAGTGGCTCCATAAGTTCGCAGTTCATATCAGCACTCCTGATCGCATGTCCGCTTGCAGAGGAGGACTCCACGATCGAGATCGAGGGTGAACTGAAGTCGAGACCGTACGTCGATGTCACGCTTGAGGTGCTACGTGAGGCAGGGATCGTTGTCAGGGAGAGAGATTCAGGGTTCCTGATAAAGGGCGGTCAGAGATTCGATCTCAAGGGATACACAGTACCAGGGGATTTCTCCTCGTCCTCGTACCTGCTTGCCGCTGGTGCGCTTGTTGGCGAACGCGTCACAATCCGGAATCTGTACCGGTCCGCACAGGGCGATTCCGCGATCATTCCGATTCTACAGGAGATGGGCGCGGAGATCACATGGGATCAGGAGAAAGGCGAGGTAACGATTACGAGAAGCGATCTGCACGGCGTCACAGTCGATGTCGGTAAGACGCCTGATCTCGTGCCGACGCTTGCGGTACTCGGAGCGTGCGCATCAGGCGAGATGCGGATCGTGAATGCGAGCCATGTCAGGTACAAGGAGACCGACCGGCTCCATGCAATGGCTGCCACACTTACGAAGATGGGCGTCGATATCATAGAGAAGGAGGATGAACTGCATGTCCGCGGCGGCGGGATTCATGGCGCGACACTTCATGGCTGGGACGATCATAGGATCGTGATGGCGCTAACGGTCGCAGGGATGGTGGCGGGAGATACAGAGATCGATACTGCGGAATCGGTTGCGGTCTCGTATCCGGGATTCTTTGAGGAGATGGAGCTGTTGGGTGCGCGGGCTAAGAAAGTTTGATAACTGTATTTATCATAATGAGAAATTATTATCTGAAAAAGAGAAGATTGAAACTATGTACAAAATAATTCATAAAAAATTTTTACAAGACCGCGGATGTGAAGATATAGCTTCTAAAATATATCAGCATTTTATTGATGTAAATTGGATTAGCAAAGAATACTTTGAAAATTCTTCCCCTGCAGAACAGGTGAGGGATTATATAGCGGGCATGACCGATAGATATTTTGAACGTGTGTTCAAAGAGATTATGCTTCCCAAAAGAGTCACAACATTCACAAGCAATGGAGATCTGTGATACTCATGTCAAGAATATATGTAGCAGGTCCGTTATTTTCGGAAGCTGA
>DAOURL010000034.1 GCA_030625165.1 Methanosarcinales archaeon
TCGTCCCAGACCATCGTCTCACGGTTGTCCTGCAGGCAGACGAAGAGTTTCGCAGCGCCGCTTTCGGTCTTGTCGTGCATGAAATGCTCGATGCAGTGTTTCGTATCCCAGCCTCGTGTTACCATTTTTTGGCACCTCACCTGTCGTTACTCTTGTGCATATCAAAGCTCGGGTACCTGACATCGTACCGGTTGATCATGTACTCGACCCGGAAGATGATCGCTTCTACAGCGCCCTCCGGAGTTCCGCTGTCAATTCTGCCTCGCTTGAAGACCTCCGGATACCTCCGTTCGAGTTCCCAGATCCGGTCCTTGAACTGTGGTACGCTGGTCTCGCCACGCATCGTTGAGAGGAAGAGATCGTTTGTCGCAAGCGTGCAATCCGCCATATCGACATCCTCCTCCGCCTCCGCGATCGCCTTTAGGCGGGACGCCCACTTCGAGCTCCGCTCTATCGTGTGATAGACGAGATCCATGTCCCCGTAGACAGTCTCGAACTGGATTCTCGTGTGGCATGCATCGATCATCTTTCTGTATAGTCCTTCTGTTAGCATGTTATCACACTCCTGTTACCGCGTGTGCCGCTGTTTCTGCCCATTGGTAGACCAGATCGCCCGGCGCAAAGAATAGCGCAATCAGTGCGATCACTGCGATTGCCAGCACAAAGACGTACGTCGACGGCTCGACAAATGCCTCGCCCTTTGGCTCGCCCCAGTACATCCGCATGACGACCTTCGCATAGTAGTACACCGAGAGTGCTGAGTTTAGCACGCAGATTATCGCAAGTCCAAGCAGCCCTGCCTCAATCGTTGAGAGGAAGAGCACGAACTTACTCGTGAATCCGAAGAGCGGTGGAATACCTGCAAGCGAACAGAGCAGTAGCGCAAACAAAAACGCTGTCATCGGAGCACGCTTTGCAAGACCGTCATAGTTGCTGACATGGTTCGGGTCATCGACCTTGTCCTTCGACAGGATCATGTATGCGATCGCTCCAACGGCAATGAAAGCGGCAGCCTTTCCGATTGCATGTGAGAATGCGTGCATCAGCCCACCTGTGACTGCGAGGTTCACGGCTGAATCAGGTGCATTCCAGTATGCCACTACCACGAAGACGACCGCTATGTATCCTGCGTGTGCGATCGAGGAGTATGCAAGCATCCGCTTGACACTCGTCTGCACGACCGCAAGAATATTGCCGACAGTCATCGTCAGAACCGCAAGGATCATGAATGCGATGTACCAGTCAACTTTCATCGCAACGAGTCCGACGATGAATATCCTGAATGCGGCAGCGAATCCCATCTTCTTCGATCCCGCAGCAAGTAGTGCTGACACGATCGACGGTGCTCCTTCGTAGGTGTCTGGCGCCCACATGTGGAACGGCACAAACGCCATCTTAAACCCGAATCCTGCGATCAGCATCACCATCGCAAGCAGTATCGCGGGTGTTGTAACCAGACCCGGATTTGCTCCGAAGACCGAAGCTATCGTATCGATGTTCGTCGAACCGGTGAGCCCGTAGATGTATGCCATACCAAAGACCATCAGCGATGAGGACAGCCCACCGATCAGGAAGTACTTCAGAGCCGCCTCGATCGACTTCGGATCGCGCTTGTCAAAGCCAGCCATCGCATAAGTCGCGATACTTGCCAGTTCGAACCCGATGAAGAGTGTCAGCAGGTCCTTTGACATGGCAACAACCATCATTCCGACGGTTGCAAGCAGCATCATTGAGTAAAACTCATCCTGACGCGGATTGTCGCCATACGCTTTCAGCGCTGCGATCGCAACGAGAACTCCAACGATCAAGAACATCGCGTTGAAGATCTGTGCGAATGGATCGACCACGATTGCGCCGTAGAACGGTGCGCCATCAAAGATTACATTGGCGTTCCAGCCTTTGAGCACAAGCCCGAGCGATGTAAGTAGTCCTACAAGGGTTATGTACCCGAGAATCTTCTTCTGCTCGATAAATAGTCCTGTGAGCAGTACTATCACCGCTGTGGCGATTACGATTCCTGCGGGGAGTAGTGCTGTGTAGTCTACCATGGGAATGCACCTCCCGCTGCTACATGAATGCCTCCTATCGGTAGAACATCACCGCTTAAGAGGAAGTACTCGGCAGTGGTCTGCATCATGCCTATAATCGGCTCCGGATAGATGCCGAGCACAACAAAGATGATCGTCCAGATCGCAAGCGGTAAGAACTCAAACCACTTGATCTCCTTGACGTCTCCGAGGTACTCGTTGTACGGACCAAACATCGTTCGCTGCACAGCCCATAGATGGTAGCCGGCAGTAAACGGAATGCTTATCGCGGCAAGCATCACGAAGATTGGCATCGTGTGGTAGCTTCCCGAAAGTATTCCAAACTCTGCCACAAATCCGCTGCAGAGCGGAAGTCCGAGTGATGCAAAGAATCCTACAATCATGAGGATTGCCAGTTTCGGCATCTTCTTGGTGAGTCCGCCAAGGTCATCGATGATCCTCGTGTGCGTATGATGTTCGATCACACCGCAGCAGCCGAAGAGCACGCATGTGATGATCCCGTGTGAGAACATCTGGAACATTGCTCCTGTGTGCGCAACGACTCTGGCTGGATCCATTCCTGCAAGAACGCTTGCTGCAACACCAAGGGAGATGAATCCCATGTGCCCGATACTCGAGAATGCAACAAGCTTCTTTAAGTCCTTCTGTGCGAGCGCAGCAAACGGGCTGTAAAGAATGCTTACCAGTCCGAATAACGCGATTAAGTAGATGAACCACGTGGATGCAACTCCCATCATCGGCAACAATACCCGGAAGAGTCCGTAGCCGCCCATCTTCAGAAGGACGCCTGCCAGGATGATACTTCCGATCGTTGGCGCCTCAACGTGCGCATCGGGAAGCCAGGTGTGGAATGGCACTGATGGCATCTTCACCATGAATCCGAACATGATTGTTACGAAGATGAAATCGAGCCAGAACTGGCTGATTGGAAGAATTCCGTCCTTGTATGCGTTTACCAGTGTCGGGATATCGAATGTGTAGATCCCTGTCGAAGCTCCGTGGAAGTAGTACAGCGCAAATATCCCGAGCATCATCAGAACGCTTGCGATATGCGTGTAGATCAGGAACTTAATCGCTGAGTAGTCCTTTCTGGGTCCGCCCCATATTCCGATCAAGAAGAACATCGGCAGAAGCGTGAGTTCCCAGAATACGTAGAACATGAAGAAGTCCAGCGACACAAATACGCCGATCAACGTCAAGTCCATCAAGAGGAGGAGTGCAAAGAACTGGTTCGGTCTCTTGCTCTCGGTCCACGAGAATACTGTACAGAGAGCGCAGACGATCGTTGCCAGTATCACCATCGGCAGACTGATGCCGTCCACACCGACGTGATAGCCGATGCCGATCGATGGCATCCATGTGCCAGACTCCTCAAACGCATAATGCGTAACCGTATTGAAGTTCGCATCATACATCAGGTACATCAATATCGAGATTGCGAGCGCACCAAACGATGATACGAGTGCAACGCCTCTTGCCTGTGCTGTGGTCTTTGTGAGCAGGGATAGTATCGCTCCTGCGAGTAATACCAGCAGGAGAATTGTTATTAGTCCCATATTATAGCCCTCCTCTTAACATAATGACCAGTATCATCAACATGCTCACCCCAAAGATAACCGCGGTTGCGTAGTTCTGGACAACACCGGTCTGAAGCTTTCTGCTGACCTGTCCTGACTGGATTGTGATCCAGCTCATTAGATTGACCACTCCGTCGATTACGTACCTGTCGAGCACATCCCAGAACGTGAAGACCGTCATGATGATCTTCTCTGCGATGATGTCCTTGAAGATGTAATCGAGGTAGTACTTGTTCCAGAGGATCTGGTAGAGTGGGTTGTCCTTCTTCACATACTTGCTCACATCGACACGGTTCTTGTAGTAGACCATCGTCGCGATTGCAAGTCCTGCGATCATCAATATGAGTGGCAGGAGTATCACCCATTGTGGCGGGTGTGCTCCGTGCTCCATCAGGGTATTTCCGCCGAGAAGTGCGATATCGTGGAGATTAAGACCCTCATACACGACACCGCTTGCCGTGTGTGTCTCATGAACAAACGTCTCCTCAAGGAAGTGCCAGAATTTTGCACCGCCACTAAATAAGCCGCTGATGATGCCTTTACTCCAGTCTGCAGTGAGGAACCCAAGTCCCAGCGCAAACACCGAGAGCACGACAAGCGTCGTCTTCATCCAGAATCCGCATTCGTGTGGGCGTATTGCAGGATAACTTCTTGGCTCTCCTGTCATCGCAAGATACCATGCCCTGAACGTGTAGGTCGCTGTGAGAATCACACCTAGTACCAGGAATATCCATGGCAGGTATCCAAGTCCTCCATCATGAACTGCGTAGATGTACGCCTCCTCAATAACCTTATCCTTGCTGTAGTATCCGGCAGTGAACGGGAACGCAATCAGTGCAAGCGCACCTGCAAGCATCGCATAACCAGTCCACGGCATCCCTTTCAGTAAGCCACCCATCTCCTTGATGTCCCGAACGTTTCCGATTCCATGCAAAACAGAACCGGACGACAGGAAGAGGAGGGCTTTGAAGAATGCGTGTGCAACAAGGTGGAAGAGTGCGTAGGCAACCGCAGCTACTCCAAGTACTGCACCGCAGCCGAGTATCGCGATCATGTAGCCGAGCTGGCTGATCGTCGAGTACGCAAATATCCGCTTCAGATCGTTTACCACGAGTCCGAGTGTCGATGCATAGAGAGCAGTGAACGCTCCCATGAATGCCACAATCATCAGTGCATTCGGTGCTGCAAGGAATATCGGAAATGCCCTTGCGATCAGGTAGACACCTGCTGTAACCATCGTTGCAGCGTGAATCAGTGCGGACACAGTCGTTGGACCTTCCATCGCATCAGGAATCCAGACATGAAGCGGGAAACCTGCGCTCTTGCCGAGCACACCGCACATGAAGAGTATGCAGATGATCGTGAGCGCACTCATGCCAAAGATCGTCTCATGGCTTAAGTGTTCAAGGTTCTGGAAGATGTTGTTAAACGAGATTATCTCTGTTGTTATCCCCTGCTTCACCATGATCGTGTACATCATAGCAATTCCTAAGAGGAAGAGACAGTCTCCGACAGCACATGACATCCATGCCTTCTTTCCAGCCGCTGCCGCCTCTGGCTTGTGCCACCAGAATCCGATCAACAGGTACGAACAGACACCGACCATCTCCCAGAAGATGAAGAGCTGGAGCAGGTTGTTTGCCAGTACCAGTCCGAACATGCTTCCTGTGAAGAGTGCGGTCTCTGCGAAGTAGACGTTCTTTGCACAGTCATGCGACATGTATCCGATCGCGTAGAAGTGGATAAAGAACGAGATGAACGATACCATACAGAGCATCGCAAGTGATAGCGGATCTATCGTGAATCCTGCAACGATGCCTGGATAGAACCAGTCCCACGAGTACTCCCAGAATCCGAGATGCTGGACATACACGTTGTATAGACATCCGTACGAGATTATTACGGAACCCAGGATTGAAAGCGTCGCAAACATACCGCCTTTGCGCCACCAGTACTTTCCGATGAGTAGTTCGAGAAGGAACCCAATCATCGGCAGTAACATAATCCAGTGTGCATACGGTCTAAAATCCATAAGAGCCGTTGTTGCTGTTGCTACATCTGACATTGTTACCACCTCAGGAGCTTAATGTTCTCGATATCGATCTTTGCACGCAGCCGATAGACCATCAGAATGATCGCGAAACCAACTGCCGCCTCAGCCGCTGCAAGCGCGATTGAGAATAGCGCAAAGACTTGACCCGATGCATCGTTGATGTGTGTCGAGAATGCGATCAGGTTCATGTTCGCGGCATTAAGCATCAGTTCAACGCACATCAGAAGCCTGATACCATTGCTGAGTGTCATTATGCCGTAAGCGCCGATTGCAAAGAGTATGCCTGCCAGAAGCAGGTAGTATTGCAATGGGATCATGTTGTTACCTCCTCATCCTCTTTTGCGAGGTAAATTCCTCCGATCAGTGCAGCGAGAAGTACGAGCGCGAGCACCTCGAAGGCTACCACGTAAGTCGTGAATATCTCTGTTCCGATTGTGACGATACCTGACGAATCATTATCGGTGAAGGTCAGCGGCTCTTCGACCCATGCAGTCCCCATGACTGACATCCCGACAACCGCCAGGAATAGCAGTGCCACAACCGCGTTGAGTATCTTATTGATCATTCAAATCGCCTCCGTGTAGTCCAACTGAAGCGTAGCGGAATGTTGGACGTTTTTACTCGATTTTTTTGGAAAAAAATCGGCGTTCAGAATCTTATTGATCATATTCAACCTCCAACCTCTCGTGTGGTCAACATCACCGCGAATATTATCAGTATACCGATAGCTCCGATATACACGAATATCTGGACGATGCCGACGAATGCCGCGTTGCTCAGTATGTATAGCATAGCCACTGCAGCGAACGCTCCGAGAAGATACAGTGCGCTGTGCACGATCTCCTTTGATGCGACCACCATAATTGCTGTGAATATCAGTACTACCGCAAGTACGGCAAAGACAATCATTTCAAAACTCTCTCCAAGTGTCATTTGTATCACCTTTATATCATTGAGAGAATTAATAGCAGGACCACGAGCCCGAAGGCGATGACCTCTACTACGTAGTCTAGTGGTTTCATTTTTGATTCCATCTTCATTCCTCCTCGCCCATCAACTGCGCAGGACCGTATATAATCGCGTACCTGTCAGGCGATACTGCCTCCGTATACTCTTTCGTCATGATAAGCGCGTCATTCGGGCACTGATCCACGCAGAGTCCGCAGAACATGCAGTGTCCGAAATCGATCATCGGGAACCATCGCCCGTATCTGACGATCCTGATTGCACGTGTCGGGCAGACTCCGGCGCAGATACCGCATCCGATGCACTTATCCCGATCGAGTTTATGCATGCCCCGGTATCGATCCGACACCTCGGTCGGCACCTCAGGGAAGAGTCTTGTCACACTCGGTCTGAATGTGTTCTTTATCATTTCCTCAAAGTTCTTGAGTACCATTGTGATCACCTACCAGGGCCATACCAGCCCTAACATTACTGCCCATACCAGATTCACCATAGCAAGTGGCAGGAGAACCTTCCACCCAATCGAAGTGACCTGATCGATCCTGATTCTTGGTAGTGCCCATCTAATCATGATGACAAACATCATCACGAGCACCCATTTCGCCACGAACACTCCGACTGGTAGTAGTCCGAAGAGCGGGATGTTTAAGTCAACGATGAACTGGGGTATATTCCAGCCTCCGAGGAAGATCAGAACCGCGATACACGATCCAAGCACCATGTGGATGTACTCAGCAAAATATGCAAGTCCAAACCTCATGCCGCTGTACTCGGTACCCCATCCTGCAATCAGTTCCTCCTCTGCCTCGTTCTGATCGAATGGCACACGCCCCATATCCGCAATCAGCGCAACACCGAAGACTACGAATCCGAGCGGCATTACGAATGCGAACCAGACCACTGTTGATTGCGCCTCAACGATATCAACGATGTTAAGGGAGCCAGTGACGATCACAACGCTTATGATTGTCATCCCAAGCGCAACCTCGTATCCGATCATGCGAGCGATGTTTCGGAATGCGGCAATCACTGCGAACTTGTTGTTCGATCCCCAGCCTGCCATGAATATTCCGATGATGCCGATCGCGGATACCGCCTCAAGATAGAGGATGCTGATATCGAACTGCGTAACTGCAAGCGGATAAGTGGTTCCGTTGAAGATAACCGCCCCAAACGGGATTGCGATGATCATCATCAGCGCTGACCCAAACATCAGTACCGGAGCACCGACCCAGACCGGGGTATCAACCTTGTCCGGCTTTATGTCTTCTTTCGTGAAGAGCTTGATCGCATCAGCGATGAGCTGGAGCAGACCAAACCTTCCGCCGACGCGATTCGGTCCGATTCTGGACTGAATGTCGCTTGCGTACTTTCGCTCAAGCCATACCGCAAACATCGCAGCGATCATGATCCCGCCCATTGCACAGAGTCCTATGACTCCTCGGATCCAGGGACCCCACCAGTTTTCGTTTCCAAGTATGGTGTATAAAATTCCAAGTAGAATGTCCATCTGTTCTTCTAACATTTCTTACCTCCTACCTGCTTATCTGTCAGCCTCACTGTTGCACGAGTCCATCGACGCAGCGATTGCCGGGACGTCTGCGATATACACATTCTCAAGCATCGGCGGCAGCCCCTGCATCAAGGCAAAGGCAGGACCTCTGATCTTGACGCGGTACGGCTTGTCTGTGCCGTCGCTCACGATGTACATCGCCATCTCGCCTCGCGGGTCCTCGATTGGCACATACGCCTCTCCTGGCGGCACTCTCATCGATGGGGTCCGTCTTCCGTAAGGTAGTTCATCAGGGAAGAGCGGTCCCGGTTTCATCTGGTCGAGTGCCTGCTCGATGATCCAGCAACTCTCCTGCATCTCGTTGACCCTTACCATTACCCGGTCGAAGATGTCTCCGTTCTTTGCGGTCTGCACCTTGAAGTCAATGTCCGGGTACGTTAGCGTCGGGTAGACCTTGCGCACATCGTAATCGATCCCGCTCGCACGAAGCGCTGGTCCTGTGAGACCTGCTTTCATCACGTCCTCCTTTGTGAGTGTGCCGATGCCGACCGTCCTCATCTTGTAGGTGCGGTCACTTGAGAAGAGTTCCTTGTACATCTCACACTTCTCGTTGATCATCGCAAGGACGTCGATCGCTTTCTCGCGCCATCCATCGGGCAGATCCTCACGCACGCCTCCGAACCGTGGGAAGCAGTGAGTGATCCTTGCACCAGTGATATCCTCGATCAAGCCGAGAACGTACTCTCGCTCCCTAATCATGAACAGGAACATCGTAACAAAGCCGAGATCGGTTGCATACTCGCCAGTCCCCAGTAAATGGCTCTGGATTCGAGAGAGTTCCTGCATGATCACCCTGATGTACTGTGATCTCTCAGGCGGTTCGATATCGAGCAATCGCTCAACAGAACTGACATAAGCCTCGTTGTTTGAGAGCGATGCAAGATAGCAGATCCGATCCGTTACCGGAAGCCCCTGAATGTAGGTCATGCTCTCAAGGATTTTCTCGATTCCTTTGTGTCCATACCCCATGTAGAGCTTTGAGTCCCTGACCGTCTCACCACTGAGCTTGAGATCAATCAGGAACGGTCCTGGTTGGATTGGGTTCTGCGGACCGATGTGAAGCATCATCTCAGTATCATCGAGATTATACGCCTCTTGCTGCGGCTCGTGAATGTATTCGGCAGCCAGTTGCCGCATCCGTTTCTTAACGTCGTGTTTGTTAACCATTGCGACCACTTACTCCAGATAATGCCTCTCAGAGGGCCACGACTTCCATTCGAGTGGATACTTCTCTTCGACAATGCTTTCCTGATCATCCGAGTACGGATACTTTGCAGTCGTCTGCGGATACTCAGCATAATCCTTACGAAGTGGATATTCACCCACCATATCGTCAGATAAGACAAGTGGCGTCAGTTCAGGGTGTCCATCGAAGTAGATGCCCATGAACTCGTGGACCTCTCGCTCGTACCAGTTCGCATTCCACCAGACAGGAATAACCGTGTCAATCGATGGACTCTCATCCCGCACAACGTCCGCCTTCAGCTTCACGATCACTGAATGGTCGTACGATGCGAGCATGTACACCACCTCGAACTTGTTCTCGTCCGGGAAATCGAGGCTCGTAATTCCGGATAACCTGTTGAATTGTAGATTATCTTTCAAGTACGAGCAGATATCGACAATCGTCCCCTTATCGACGTTTGCACAGACGATATGCGGCGGCTGCGAATCGATCAGAGCGTCCGTAACAGCGTCCGGGAACTGAGATTTCAACGAATCAAGTACTGTCTCTCCGTCCATCTCATTTCACCCCGTACATTGTGCCCTTGTCGGTCTTCGCCTTGATCTTCTTCTGGAGTTCTATGAACCCCTGGATCAGTGCCTCGGGTCTTGGCGGGCATCCGGTGATATAGACATCAACCGGAAATATCTCGTCGATGTTCTGCAGCGTGTTGTACGATCTGTAGAACGGTCCGCCACTTATTGAGCAGTTGCCCATACAGATGACCCATTTTGGTGAAGGCATCTGTTCGTACAATCGTTTCAGCGCGGGGAAGTACTTGCGGACGATATATCCACTGATCACCATCACGTCCGCGTGTCGCGGCGAACATCTCGGAATGATTCCGAATCGATCGGTGTCGTAGTGGGAACAGCCCGCGGCGATCATCTCGACGCCACAGCACCCCATCGGCTGGGTCATGAACCAGAGCGAATTCTTCCTGCCCCAGTTTATGACGTCCTGCGCCGGCGATTTCTTGAGAAACTCATGAATCGCGCCCGTCGTGGTGGTTATAACCTGCATTGGTGTTCTAATGTCTTTTGGCATAATAACCTCCTTTTCAACGCATCCACGTGAATGCGCCTTTCTTCCATGCGTAAATATCTCCGATCACCAGTGCGATAATAAGGAATATGGTCATCGCACCAACTGCCAATAGGGTAAATCCGGGAATCGCTTCCAGAACTACCGAATTCTTGTAACAAACAGCCCACGGATATAAGAAAAGAACCTCGACATCAAAAAGCACAAAAACGATCGCAAGTAAGTAATACGAAACGTTGAATCGCACCTGTGCTTCACCTATCGGATCTTTTCCGCCCTCGTAGGTTGTGTTCTTGAATCTGGCAGGGTTTCTCGGAGTGATCTGCTTTACAATGAACAAGATGACGAACGGTATAATCAATGCCAGAATGAGCATCACCATAATCGGTATGTAGTCCAGTATCGCATCCGTCATCGTGTCAACCTCCTAATCATATCTTCAAGCCTCCTTTAGTATACGCTTATGATATCCGGTCATAATCGACCTATATTGTCACGTTTCTATGACTGTACCATAGTATAAAAGGTTTATCATATCCAAGATGCGGTCAACTTGTCGGACGCTGTGGCGGATTTCAGGTAATGGAAAAAAGGTTAATAAGGGATGTGTTGCTCTGGCAATGGTTGGCACATTTCCACACCCCGGAGCCTATCAGGGGTTAGGGAGTTACCCACTCCCGCCGACCATCGCGCGGTTTACGAGAATGTGTGGCGAGCCATCGCTCACAGGCACTGCCTGCCCGCTCTTTCCGCACCTGCCCGAATGAAACGCAAGATCGTCTCCGACCACTGTTATGTTCTTTAAGATCTCAAGCGTCTGCCCGGAGAGCGAAACATCCCGTAACATCTCGCAGATCTCGCCATTTCGCACCACATACCCGAGTTCGGCATTGAACTGGAAGATCCCCTCGCCCGTGTTGACCTGCCCGCCGCGTGATCCTTTGAGGTAAACACCGTCCTTTAGTTCCTCGATTATCTCCTCAAAACTCATATCGCGGTTTGCGATGAACGTGTTGCTCATTCTCGGTATCGGAATGGCGCACCCTTGCGCACGCGCGTTTCCGCCGCCACTGCCACCATTACCACCACCACTGCTACTGCCGCCACCAAGCCTGCCTGCGGTCTCTCGCGAGTGCAGATATGAGGAGAGCACGCCGCTATCGATCAGAGTCGTCCGTTTCGCAGGCACGCCCTCCGCATCGAACGGATAGTAGCCGTACTCGTGCATCGTCGGGTCATCGTAGACCGTGACGTGCTGCGATGCGATCTGCTCCCCTATTTTACCGGCGAGGATTGAGGAGTTTTCAAGCACCAGATCCGCCTCCGCGGCATGTCCGACCGCCTCGTGGATGAAGACGCCTGCAAGTTCAGGATCGAGCACGCATGGCATGATCCCGCCCTCTGGCTGGCGTGCATGTAGCAGTTCTGCCGCGGTTCTCCCTGCCTTCTCTGCAAGAGCAAGAGCGTCGTGTTTTTTGAACAACTCGTAACCACAGACGCCGAATCTGCTTTTCCTTCCGGACTGGTACGTCGCGCCATCAGATGCAACCGCGGTGATGCCAAAACCGGTACGAAACATCTCGTGTTCGAGATCGAGCCCTTCCGAACTCTGGTACTGGACTTTGGCGCATGATTCGGAATATACCGCAGTTGTGCTGGTGACGCCATCGGTACCTGCATGCCGCTCGATATCCCTGATCAGTTCGATCTTTTCCTCGATCGGGACGTCTCTTGGATCTTCTTTTACGGTTAACTCGGTCGGCATCGCCGTTTCTCCGATCGGAGCCAGATGCACCGCCTCTCTCGGAACGGTCCTGTTGATGCTTGCGGCGAGTTCCTCTGCCGACCGGAGTGCCTGATCAAGGTTTTCCAGATCATCCGTAGTCACAAAACCCCACGAACCCCCGGAGAGCGCACGGATGCCCGCGCTGCTCGTAAAATTGTTTGTTATCTCCTCGATCTTTCCGTTATCGAGCACGATGCTGGTGGAATATCCGGACAGGATTCGGATATCGTAAAAATCACAATGCATAATCTACCTCTTCTTGCTGATGCGCATATATCTTTGGGGTGCAAAGTCCGGACCGTAGATGCGCCGACCGGGGATCGAACCCGGACTTGGGGCTTGGAAGGCCCCAGTCATAGCCATTAGACCATCAGCGCTCTCGTGGTATCTCGATACTTGAGGATTTAATACTATCGATCATCCGGGGGTATTGCCTTAGCGCGGCACCGGGTCAAAACTCGTGTACCTCCGCGGTGTGAATGGTGCTTACCGCTTTTGGTTGGGGCTTGGGGGTCAGTCTGTAGCATCCCCTGCAGCCCCGAGCATCAGGATGGCAAAGCGTCCAGACACAAAAGCCAGGCAATTCATCACGTGCATTGAGATCAAACCCACACACAGCCCCAGAATTGAGCAAACCACTGCTTCATTGAGGGTGTCGATCTGCCAGGAGAATGTATACATTTGACACTCCGGGTAGGTACAGGTGAGGGGCGCAAACAACAACGCTCCAGTCAGGGCGATCAGGGTGATAGCCACGACGAATGAAAAAATGCCGAGCGGGAACCTGGCAAAAAGGTATGCCAGCCCTTTCCAGGTAACAGGGTTACGCAGGTGAATTTTGAGCCGCACCCATGCGCTTCGTCCTGATGCGGTCTCGCGTGACATCGGGGGAATGTCTACATGCAGCAGCCAGATTGCGAGTTGACGTTCGAACGCCACGAGTACCCACCATGCTGCAAGCATAAAGAGCAGGATCGGAATTCCCACCCAGATGATCAACAAGCTAATTCCCAGCGACAGTCCGGTCACCAGGAAAACGAAATAGGCTGTTCCCAGGGGGAATGAAAGTAGCAGATAGATGATGTTGAGGTACGTTTGTCCTCTGGCGGCAACACCGAAGAACTGCTTCACAATGTCAGTCGTTTCGTTCATGTTAATTGCCTCTTTCGCCTGTCCAGCAAGCTTCCTATCCCTAACCCGAAGATTATCCCAAATCCCGTAACTGTAAAAAATAACGCATTGTTCGTGATGGCAAATGCTGTTACTCCAATTCCGCTTCCAATAAACATTCCAAAGAGCATACCAAGCTCTGTATAGCTGTATTTTTTCACCTTACCGTTTCCTTAGTTTAACCGCAGTCCCATAAGCCAGCAACTCTGCGGCTCCTGCCATTGTCTGAGATGTTGTAAACCTGACATTTACTACAGCATCTGCATCCAGTCTTTTTGCATCATCTACCATTCTGCTCATGGCTTCTGCCCTTGCATCTGCAAGCATCTCCGAATATCCGTGCAGTTCTCCCCCAACTATGCTTTTCAAGCCAGCCATGACATCTTTCCCAATATGCTTGGCTCTTACAGTATTTCCAAATACGATATCCAAAGTCTCAACCTCATACCCCTGTATGTTTTCAGTTGTTGTTACTATCATGATCTCATCTCCTGGTAATCAGCGTGCTGGCAGCACATTGCCTGCGGCGATGCAACGCATTCCTGCCCGATCTGGATTGATCCGTGCTCGATTGTGATCTGGTACTCCGGAATGGCGGGTCGGCGCTGCACGGTGTCGACGCTCTCGTCCTCTCGATGTAGCAGTACTCTCTCGATGAGCCCCTCGAATGGGTGTTCATCATACGGTGGTTCGTTGTTATGGTGGTTGCGGTTGTTCATGCTGTTTACCTCCTTTTGTTCAGACTTGTCGATTGATCGACTTGTCTGATTATATGAATGTAACTAATGGTACTTAAATATTTCGATTAATCGAAAGACTTTGTGGTGAAGTGCGATCTCTAACAATAAAACGCAAATTCTGGTAGGTGCGGATATCTAAGTGGTGACTGGTGGAGGCTAAACGGATGTTTACTGGATTAGGATTGGAGATTTCAGGGTGCTTTACAGGGTCATTTCAGAAGGTGATGCAATTCTGGTCGTCAGAGTCGATAAAAGAAGTAGCGTTTACGGGCGCTTAAAAGAAGTGGAAATCTCCCGCGGATCAGCGATCTCCCCTGCAAGCGCAGTCACCGCAGCAGTCTCAGGCGACGCAAGATAGATGAACCCGCCTGTGCCCATCCGCCCCTTGAAGTTGCGGTTGGCTGTCGAGAGGCAGACCTCGCCCTCGCCGAGCACGCCCTGATGCGCGCCAAGACACGGTCCGCATCCGGGCGGGAGTATCACTGCGCCTGCCGAAAGAAGCGTTTCCACAACTCCGGCGTGAACTGCCTGTAGGAGTACCGATCTGGATGCGGGCGCAACGACCGTACGCACGCAAACCTTCTCCCCGTCAAGGATGTCTGCTGCCGCCTTGAGATCCTCAAACCTGCCGTTCGTGCACGATCCGATAAAGACCTGATCGACGTGCGTCCCCTCGACCTCGTCTACCGGTCGCACGTTATCGACGGCATGAGGGGTTGCTACCTGGGGGGGAAGATCAGACACATCGAAGAATAACTCACCTGAGTATACTGCATCGGGGTCCGCGTAAACAGATGAATAACCCCTCCCATCGCCTTTGCTTTCACCGTTGCGTTCGCTTCCGCGCCTTCCAATGAAATCGAATGTCACATCATCAGGGGGTACGATGCTTGCCTTTGCGCCCATCTCAACACCCATGTTGCAAAGCGTCATTCTGCCTGAGATCGAGAGATCATCGATCGTTTTGCCGTAGTACTCGATCGCTTTGTATGTTGCGCCCCCTGCGCCGATCTTGCCGATGAGGTGCAGTGTCACGTCCTTTGCGCTCACCATATCAGGGAGCGTGCCGTCCACCGTGATCCTGATCGACTGCGGCACCCTGAACCAGAGCTTTCCTGATGCAAAGACCTCTGCCATCTCGGTTGCGCCGATCCCGGTCCCAAAAGCGCCGAGCGCGCCGTACGTGCAGGAGTGTGAGTCTGCACCGACGATCAGCATCCCTGGGCGTGCGAACCGTTCCGAGACGATCTGGTGGCAGATTCCATCGCCGATATCAAAGAAATTTTTGATACCCTGCCTTCGCACCCATTCCCGTATCTTATGGTGGAGTTCTGAAGTGGTCTCCTTGTTCGACGGGACGATGTGATCGAAGGGGATCACGATCCTGTCCGGATCCCAGACCCGGTCTGCGCCCATCTCTGTAAACGCTTTAACCGCAAGCACGCTCGTTCCGTCGTGCGCCATCGCACAGTCGATATCCGCAAGCACGAAGTCGCCAGCCCGCGCATCGGTGCCTGCTGCCCTGCTCATTATCTTCTCGCTAATTGTCGGCATTTTCAGTCCTCCGGGTCTAAACGACCTCTCCATCCTGCATCCGGATGGTCCGCTCAGTCTTCCCTGCGAGATTCGGGTCGTGCGTGATCAGCACAATCGTCTTCCCCTGATCATGAAGGTCAATGAGGATATCAAAGACCATTGCTCCTGATTTCGTATCGAGGTTACCGGTCGGCTCGTCAGCAAGTATGATCTCCGGATCGTTTGCAAGCGCTCTTGCAATCGCAACTCGCTGCTGCTGACCGCCAGAGAGTTGACTTGGGTAATAATTGAGTCTGTGCCCGAGTTCCAGCGAATCAAGAATCGATCCTGCCTTCTCTCTTCGCTCATCCACCTCCGCCTCCTGAAGCACCATCGGTACCTCGACATTTTCAAGCACGGTGAACGTCGGTATCAGGTTGAACTGCTGAAAGACGAATCCGAGCACCTCTCTTCTGACTCTTGCCCGCTCATTCTCGCTCATATCAGAAACCTTGTGACGTTTGATGAAAACATCGCCTTTCGTCGGCGTATCCAGGATTCCGATCTGGTTCATGAGCGTAGATTTGCCGGATCCGGATGCGCCCATGATCGCTACGAATTCACCCTTTTCAATTACCAAACTCACATCGCGAACCGCAGCAGCCTCTGCCTCGCCCTCTCCAAAGATCTTCCAGACGTGCACAAGTTCGATTAATGCTTCGGTCATCGGTATCTCCTGCGTTTGATTATAACACGATGTATTCGCGATGGCAGTAGCTCGATCTGTTATTTGAGATCATATCTCTCCCAAATTTTTAAGTTCTTCCATTGGGGTCAATGCTTCTATACATTCCGAAGCTCTTTTTCGTTGCTGATTGTCTAAACTAACCAGTTTGGCATTAAAAAGCGATGCCACTGCGACATAGATGGAATCGCAACCCCTCAGTTTGTATATGGCTGCAAGTTTCGAGGACGAATCAGCTAAACTGCTATCGATGGGAATGAAAATAAAATTCGGCAACTGTCTGAGTTTGCTGGTAAATGCGATTGCACGATATGGATCTCCGGTACCTCGGGATATCGCTGAAGCAATTTCCGGCAAAACGATTTCCGGGACAACCACCATGATTTCGCGTTCTTTAACGACAGTGAGTAATCCTTTACTGTACTCGTGGAACTCTTCATTCACTATCGCCGAGTTCGTCAACACACTGGCATCGATGCAATACATATTATCGTCTGGACTCTGATATTAACTGCCAGCTTGGTTTTTCGCTCTTCCACAGTTTACTGATCTCTGCACCGATCGTCTCCAGTTGATCCCATGCATTCAAGTCTTTTCGCTCCGTTTCCACACCTGAACTTCTTTTTAGTGTCAATAGCTCTGCTTCCAGAACGTTTACTTTCTTTTCAAGTGCCTCCATTGTGGTCGCGTTCATAATTTTCACCTCGTGTCTACAATACCAGATGGGCAGATGTTATAGTGAATCTATCGCTCCTGCCGCCGCCTGCAAGATCATCATAGCGTCGAGCGAGGTGACTGCTCCGTCGCCACTGACATCCGCATCCGGGCAGCATTCGCCACTGACAGCCATCTGAAGTGCGATCACGGCGTCCGCAGGTGAGAGCGCACCGTCAAAATTAAGGTCGCCGCGCAGTGCTGATTTGCTCCACAGAACGCTGCCATCATCACCTTTTACTGCGGATACGATGGTCAGGATGTTCCGACCACTGATAGAGTTGTAAATATATGTGCAAACTAAAACATCGTCTGTGCCATCGGCATCGAAATCCCCCGTTTCTCCTACATACCATGCGTCTATCCAGGT
>DAOURL010000236.1 GCA_030625165.1 Methanosarcinales archaeon
CATGCCACTCGAAACGAAACTATTGGAGGCGCAGAAATGAAAGAAAAAACCGAAACATACCGGGAAACCAACGATAGAACACCTACCGACCCAGACGCTGAAGGCAATGGGGCAACCATAGAATCCGAGACAGAAGCGGAACCCGCACCCTCCACGCAACCCAAAGCAAGCGAGGGCATCTTCGATGACAGCGTGGTCTATATAACCACACAGGGCAGCGTTGTCGGTGCCACTGGCGGGCGGATCACTGTCGCCATCAAGGACGAGGGGGTACTTGCATCATTTCCGATGGGGCAGCTCGATACGATCAACATCTTTGGAAATATCCAGTTCACAACGCAGTTCGTAGCCCGTGCCAACGAACACGGGATCGTCCTCAACTATTTCACCCAGTTCGGGAAATACCGGGGCAGCTTCATCCCTGAGCGAAATACCATCGCAGAGGTGCGAAGACGCCAGTACGCTCTTGGGGGAAAACAAGCTCTTCGTATCGCACAGAAGATCGTTCAGGGAAAGATACGAAATTCACGCACGTTTCTCGGGAGAAAGGGAGTTACCGGCACAGGAAAGCTCGCCGATCTCGAAGAGCGCACCGTGGCAGCAAAGACGATGGACGAACTGCGCGGAATCGAGGGCGAGGCTGCCAGCATCTACTTCAGTCTCCTGGACGGCTGCCTTATCGGCGACTGGACGTTTGCGAAACGCACCCGCCGCCCGCCCGAGGATCACATCAATGCGCTTCTTTCGCTCACATACACGATGATGAAGAACGAAGTCTTAAGCGCACTCCGCCAGTACAACCTCGATCCGTTCCTCGGCGTCATGCACGCAGACCGGCACGGGCGTCCCGCGCTTGCTCTTGACCTACAGGAGGAATTCCGCCCGATATTCTGCGATGCGTTTGCGATACGGCTCATCAACCAGGGGGTTTTGACGCACGATGATTTTGCGAAGAACAACCATCTAAAGGACTATGCTTTCAAAAAATATCTTGGGAAGTACGATGATTACATGAAAGAGGAGTTTAAGCACCCGAAATTTGGGTACACTGTATCGCGGCGCAAGGCTGTGCGTATGCAGGCAATCCTGCTCAGAAAGGCGATTGTCGGCGAACTGGATGAATATTACCCGTTAATATTTAAGAGGTGATATTTTATGAGACTTGCCATAACTTATGACATCAGCGAGGATAAGATCCGGACTCGTGTGTTTCGGATTCTCGAAAAATACGGCGCGTGGAAGCAGTACAGCGTCTTTGAGCTGGAGATCAGCCGTGTTCAGCGTGTGCAGCTTGAGGACGAGATCGGGGCGGTGATTGGAGCGGGAGACAAGGTCAGGGTCTATCAGTTGTGCGAGCGATGCGTGAAGGATATCGTCGATCTTGGGGAGCCATCGCCTGAGCGGGCGGCGAATGTGATATGAGCCCCGTGCGGGCGGAAGATTTAAGCGGTCATGGACCTTTATAAGTGCATGGTACGGCATGGGTCGATGATCTGAGTCCCGGATTTCGGGGCTTTTGGGCGGTCTGTTTGGCGGATACGGGCTGCCGACCATGCTGTCGCAACGCATCAGAAAACCCAGCAGGGATTGAAACTATTATCAGGATGATGCAATCAGTGGGGTTCATATGTCGCAACGCATCAGAAAACCCAGCAGGGATTGAAACCAGGAAATCGAAACAACCACAGAACTATCCGATGCGGTCGCAACGCATCAGAAAACCCAGCAGGGATTGAAACACATCATCAACAAGTTCATCCAACTATCGGACGCGTCGCAACGCATCAGAAAACCCAGCAGGGATTGAAACCACAAGGGAAGAACGTTTAAAGATGACGG
>DAOURL010000152.1 GCA_030625165.1 Methanosarcinales archaeon
ACGGTATCATCGGTGGATCCGTCATCGACCACCAGAACCTCATCCACGTACTTCCGCGCTTTCGATACGACCGATCCGATCGCCAGCCCCTTGTTATGGCACGGGATTGCTGCAAGTGTCTTCATGCTTCCACTCCCACAAGGTAATTGGATACTCCTATCATTTATTCTTACCCCTGGGATCCCTCAACTTTTAACATCGTTCACCATCATCTAATCGTTCCCTAATCGTTCCCTAATCGTTCCCTAAAACCTTGCAACATATCTGACAGATCTGCCTTTACCTGTGGATAATAACAATCCCTTTTCCATTAAGCCAGATAATTCTAAGTATGCTGTTTTCTTTCCTATGTCGTTTAATTCCTGGTATGACCTATTCGTTATGAATCCTTTCTCTAAAACATATCGCAATGCTTTTTTCTGCCTTTCGTTCAACTCCACACCCGTTTTCTCTATCTCACTTATCACAATCGCCTTTCCACCTGATCTAAAACTAACCGTTGTTTCCACTTCACTGAGCTCGTATTCCGGTTTTAAAATTCCCCATTCCTCACATAATTCATTGATCATGTAAATTCCGGAGCCATATTTCTCAATAAGACCGACATCATACATGAGTTGACACAAAACCGGATTCACTGGTATATGCTTTGGTTTTTCTGGCGTAACGCCTTTTGGAAACGAGCCCGGGCTGATGATCTCAATCCGGTCATCGAAGATTGTGACTCTCGTGTCCGCCGGCTCGAAATAATTCCGGTGGATCAGCGCGTTGATTATAGCCTCTCTTACTGCTTTTATTGGATATTCCAGTTTGTCAATCCTTTGAAAACTATATTCTGTTCTGAAGCCAAATAGACTTATATTTTTTCTAACAAAATCCTCTGCCTGCTCAACCATCTCCCATAAAACCCCTGAACAATCCAGTCTATCCAGAAAATCCCTTGTCAGGGTTCTGCCAGCAAACCTCGCGGTTCTTAGTTGGGATTGAAGAACAAATCTCTGTGGATTCTTACCAAAAAACAATACCCCTGCATTTGTTGGTTTTGTTTCGCCATCAATCTTCTTTGCTGCACCGATATTCAGCAATAATGTTTCCATATCCATTCTTTCTGGTTTACCAACCTTTCTTATCTCTTCTCTTCTTTCCAGATACCGCCTTAACTTCTCTTCATCTATATCCTCCAAACCCGCATCTTCACAAACCTGTTCATCCCAGTAAACTCTCCCACCACTTTCTTTTGCCAACTTTCTCAGTTCGCTGGAAGAAATCCTTTGATTCGTATTTCCAACTCTTTTATGAGCATGGTTTTTGAAGAAGACTGGCTTTTCTGTATCTTCCTTTACTTCAATCATAACGACATTCTTTCCATCAACTTCCGTTATCTTCACAGAAGGGAATATCTGCGGGTCGGTGTTCCTCTTGATGTAATTCGCTAACTCTTCCAGGGTGTTCTTTCCAATATCCACTCCAGGAACCCCTCTACTATCAGAAACTCCAATTATGATAGCCCCACCATCAGAATTTGAGAATGCGGAAACGGTTTCTCCGATTTCATCCTTCAGTTTCAGAGATTCTTTGAACTCCAAACTTTGCGATTCTCCCCTGTCAATGAGTTCCTTTATGTTCATTTATCATCGCTCCTTTGAATCTGATCCCGGCACCCCAACCCCATGCGAAACGACCACCGCACCCGCCGCTCTCGCCACCTCTACGGTATCATCCGTGGATCCGTCATCGACCACCAGAACCTCATCCACGTACTTCCGCGCCTTCAGTACGACCGATCCGATCGCCAGCCCCTCGTCATGGCACGGAATTGCTGCAAGTGTCTTCATGCTTTCACTTTCCAATATACAATACCTCATCTTCTCGATCAGACTTCTTCACAACTTGCCCAGTCATCAGCCACCAATCATCCTTAAATGCAGTACCCTATTAAAATGCCCCGCATTATTTGTCAAAACTCCAAAGCCATTAACCAGAGCAGTCGAAGCGATAAGCAGATCCCGGATATCTCATGTTCCCGTCGCGTTCCAAACGTGCGGTTATCGCCCCAGCAATCCCCCTCGAATCTTCATCTGCATTTAACATACACAGGCTATTTAAGAGCCCTTTTACCGATGCAAGATTCTTCTCTTGGTTCTGCGATTTGTAGGCACCTCTGTATAGCTCAAATGCATTTATTGCACTTATTGCAAGTTCTACTTCATCTTCAAGCTTCTTTATGAGCGAAACTGCATAATCTTTCTCACGTAGCAGATCGATTAAAATGTCTGTATCAACGATCAATCCATCTTCCACGTTCCCCACAACTCCTTAAGACTCTTCTTAATCTCTTCTTCTTCCTTGTCGCTCATTACCCATGCACCCGCAAAATCGCTTGGCTTGTTTCTATGTGCCCGTGGTAGTAAATCTTCCAGCGCTTCATCGATCGAGACATGCCTCTTCAATCGATCACTGAGAATACCCATAAAGGTGTTCAATTCCGCATAAATCCGGGGGCTTATCGTTATCGTTTTAGCATTCTCCATCCTTATTCTCGCCTCCTTTCATCACTTTCTATCCTATTCATCCTATATACCACCTCGTCCAAATCTTTCTACACGTCTTCAACATACCATCCAGCAGGACAAGGGCATCGAACCCCTGTTCGGCAGCATATCCAAGCGAGGTCTTGACCGCGCTGCCCTTTCCCTTATTCACCTCATGCGAAACGACCACCACACAGGTTACACTGGTCCAGCACCGCCCTGCCGAACCTCCCGCCTGCCAGCATATCGGATCTCAGTACGCGTGCCACGTTCTCGATCTCCGGATCCCCAACCTGAGGTTTCGCTATTGGAATCATTGAATCATCGTAACTACTCAGGTACCTAAAACCACTATCGGGGGACTTCACTATGCAGGGACTACCCGGGACGTGGGGGATACTGTAACCAAACTGGAAATTTAACCGCAGAGTGCGCAGAGGGACGCGGAGGGGAAATAAATGGTTAAATGCTCTGCGTTCCTCTGCGCCCTCCGCGGTTATTTTTCTTGCCAGAAATTACAGAATCGCAATCGGGCGACCAATCAACATACCTGAGTAGTTACGAATCATCCATATCATCGGTTGCATGTTTCATCCGTCCAACCCAATTGGTGGACGGATGCTTTTTCGTGCTGGTGCTTGACCGCTCTATCTGCGCCGCCGCATCACCAGATAAGCGATTGCAAGTATCCCTGCGATCGTAAATACCGCTGTGAATCCGGGTATGCCCTTCTTTGTGGGCGTCTCTTTCACTGGTGTAATAGTTGGAGCCACACCTGCCGCCGCAGGCTTCGCTGACGATGGCGTCACTCCCTCCCCTACTGGCGCTGGAGTCACTCCCGGCGGCGGGGTTGATGCAGGCGTTGCTATGGGTGCTGGTGTCGGAGTTTCGAACCATCCCGGCGGATACGTGCTATCACCGCCACTTCTGGATGACGATGGTGATTTCGTAGTGCCCACGAGCGCGAATACGCAGAGGTGAGTTATATTGACCCAGAGATAGTCCGCGGTCATGTTTCTACCACTTTCGAGACAGTATGGCTGGTTTTTGACCAGCTCCCAGCCGTCGGTGGTCACATTGTACTTCCAGATATCAAGGGCACTCTCATCGATTTTGCGCGATTCAATCACCGACCAATCATACTCCACCCTGATCTGCACCCAGCTGGTACCGTTCACAGCGTCCATATCAAGCGCATCACGGATCGACGAACTCACATTCACGACCGCGCCTTTCACGAGTTGGTTACCAGAACTTAGACCAAGGTTCGCATCGTCCGTGTTATTAGTAGGGTCGCCTATCTCTGTTATATTGACAGTACCACTGACTGACGGGTCGTTTAAGGTTACATCCGCAGTTGAGTTGCCTGATGTAGCATTACCACTTCCGCCTTTGACGTTTCCTGACACGGTCGACGCGTTCACATACACGATTACATGATTACTCTCTTTCGTGCCGCTTCTCGCATACACCTCTGTATTTCCTGCTTTATCCGCTTCAAAGTAGCCTGTCGAATCGATCGTTCCAACGTAAGTGCTGCCACTCCACCAGACGAATGCCACATTCTGCACTACTTTACATCCGAGATCATATCCTGTTGCCCCGAATGTGTAATTGCCGGTCGTATTCAGTGTCAGCTCGCTGATCTGTGGGTCAGTTATCGTGATGTGGTGCAGTTGTTTAGGCGCGTATATGGTTGTATTGTTTGCGACAGCATTGGTGCCATCGGTCGCGCTTATCGTGTAGTTACCAGCCGGAATCGCGCTTATATCGACTTTCTCGCTGAATGTTCCGTCCGGCAGATCAACATCCACACCTAGCTGCTTCACCACGACGCTCAGATTTACACTGGAGTTCTTTGTTTTTCCATACACCTCTATGGTCTGGAATGTGCCTGCAACCAATGATGGGATATTGTTACACTCTACATGCACTGTATCTGTTGCGTCATTGTAGTTGTAAGATATACCAACGGAGCCGTTCTCAAATGTCTTCCTAAGAAGCCATTTCTTCTTCACATACAGCTTGAGGTCATCATCTACTGGCGAAGCATCGAGTGCAAGAACCGAATCTTCTGGTAGACACATCCCGGTTATCTTGTATGAATATTTATCGCCTGATAGTTTAGCCGGAATGATCGTCGAGGTCGATAGCGTTACTTTCTCCCCCGAAGTAAATCCGGTTCCGTTTACCAACATCTCTGTGTATGAGATCTGGGTCGCATTCAGGGTCGCTGCCATTGCAGGCGCTGCTAAGGAGAATAGCACCACCATGGCAAGGATATAGTGTTTCATTTATAACACCTCCAGGACCTTACAGCTCACAATCGTTGCAAATGCAAAGAGAAGAGGTATAATCACCAGCACGGTGTTTCTTGCCAATTTCTGCGATCTGGCGCCACCGTGTGAATCCGATAGTTCCTTGATAATAAGGAGGCAGATCAATAATACAGTCCCTACAGC
>DAOURL010000007.1 GCA_030625165.1 Methanosarcinales archaeon
ACCGCAGAGTACGCAGAGGGGCGCGGAGGTGGAATAAATGGTTAAATGCTCTGCGTTCCTCTGCGCCCTCTGCGGTTATTTTTCTTGCCAGAAATTACAGGATCGCAATCAGGAGACCAATCAGTATACCTGAGTAGTTACCAAAAAACAGATGTGGTTTGGCACAATACAACAAGAAGGAACTAAAAAGTCTCACAAAACTGAGACATAGTTATTGGATTCTATAGCTTAAGCATCAAGTCCAAACGCCGCATAAAACAAGCCCCCGAGCAACCACAACATAGTTGAGCAAGCACGCAAAAACCCAATCACAAACCATGAAACCTCTATCCAGCACCAGCCCAAACACCAAGTACGTGCCAGGCAGATCGATCGCGGAGATTAGCGAGCAGTACAACATCCCGGCAGATGCGATCATCAAACTCGGATCGAACGAAAACCCACTCGGACCCGCACCTGCCGCGGTCAGAGCCATAATCGAGCACGCAAACGAGGTCAGCATATATCCCGATAGCGATGCATCGGGTCTCTGCGATGCGCTATCTGCGTACACCAGCTACCCGGGAGCAAACATCGTGGCAAGCGCGGGGATGGATGGGGTCATCGATACCCTGATGCGGATGCTGATGCCAGGAGAAGCGATCATACCGGTGCCGACCTTCAGCTACTACGCGATCTCGGCACGCACGCATCACGGCACCCCGGTCTTCGCATCAAGAGACAAGAACTTTGGCTTCGATCCGCAGGCGATCGTATCGCAGGTGACCGATGAAACGCGGGTCATCTTTCTCTGCTCCCCTAATAACCCGAGCGGAAATCTGGTACCAGAGTCTGATCTCCGGACGATCCTGGAGGGGTGCGGTGACTGCGATGGTTGCGATGCGGTCGTGTTTCTCGATGAGGCGTATGTCGAATTCTCGGAAGGGAGCATGATACACCTTGTGCAGGAATTCGACAATCTGGTGGTCGGTCGCACGCTCTCAAAGGCATTCGGGCTTGCGGGCTTGCGGGTTGGCTACGCGGTCATGCCCAAGCGGATGCGAGATGAGTATCTGGGATATGCGACTCCGTTTTCGGTCAGCAGTCTTGCGGCTGAGGCAGGCATAGCAGCGCTTGGCGATGATGCGCACCTGAAACAGAGCGTTAAACTTGTTCGGGACGGGCGCAGAGTGTTAATGGATATCCCGTTTAAGGTCTATCCGTCAGAAGCGAACTTTGTGCTTGTGGACGTCTCGCCACACCGGTCAGGGGATGTATGTGATCTCCTTGCACGCAAAGGGATCATCGTGCGGGACTGTTCGTCATTCCGCGGTGCAGGAGATGCTCTTGTCAGGGTGAGCATCGGAACGCCAGAGCAGAATGAACGCGTGGTAGAGGCGTTTTCGGAATTTAAGAGTCGTAACGAATAACAGGATCATCCGAATCGCTGGAAGCCATTCTTCTTGTTGTGGCGTCCGCGTAACAATCCATCTGTTTGGATTCGTGCCATTCGTGATTTAATCACTTTTTACGAAAAACCACAAATAAAACACGAATGAAACGAATTGTACAAATTACACGAATGTTATTTGATATTGTGAATCTGTTTAAGGGTGTTTAGCCGGATCAAGTTATTTTGTGACAGTCCCCATCCCCAACTTACACCGATTTTACTGATGCTGCCGCGGCAAGGTTCGCAATACGCGCTGCAAACGCGCCTGCCACAAAACCGGCATCGATGTTGACGACTGTGAGGACCGAGCATGACTGGAGCATCGAGAGAAGCGCTGCCTCGCCCTTGCCACCTGCGCCGTACCCAACAGAGACCGGCAGCCCGATCACAGGAACCGGCACAAGCCCGGCAACGACCGTCGGAAGCGTACCGTCCCTTCCTGCGGCAACAACGATCGCATCCACGCCTTTCTCGATCAGATTGCCGAGATCAGGAAAGAGCCTATGAATGCCTGCCGCACCTGCATCATAGATCAGATCGACATCGCACCCCATCTCCTCTGCCGCGACCCGCGCCTCCTCTGCAACCGGGATGTCCGCGGTGCCCGCGGTGATGATGCCAACCATCCCGCCTGTTTTGTTGATGGGGGTGGTGCCACATACAAGGGTTCTGGCACGTTCGTTCCACACCATGTATGGCGGGTCGATGTGCGACTCCAGTTCACGCAACTGGGCATCCGAGACTCGCGTGATGAGTATGCGCACGTCTCCGGTCAATGACGCCTCCACGATCATAGCGAGATCGCCAGAACTCTTTCCTTCTGCAAGAATCGCCTCGGGGATGCCGGTTCTCTCTGACCGGTGGCAATCGATCCTTGCGATCTCTGAGATCTCCTTGAACCGCAGGAGTTTGATCTGCACTTCAGCCTCGGCGATCGAGATTTCGTTGTTCCGGACCTTTGTGAGAATTGATATGATGGACACGATGATCATCCTGCACAGCAACCTATATATACCCCTCTCGCTGCTATTATAGGTACCGAAGAATCGAGTTAAATCCCGATGACGGATTAAATCCAGAAGGAGATAAAAAATGGCACAGATGTATGTAACATACGAGGCTCCAGACGAACTGCGTGATAAAGCACTGGAATCGCTGGAACTTGCAAGAGATACCGGAAAAATAAAGAAAGGAACAAACGAGACCACAAAAGCGGTCGAGCGTGGCGTAGCCCAGCTTGTGCTGGTAAGCGAGGATATAAACCCACCCGAGATCGTGGCTCACCTGCCAATGCTATGCGATGAGAAAAAGATACCGTACATATATATAAAAAAGCAGGACGAACTTGGAGCTGCATGTGGTATCGGGGTTGGCTGCGCTACTGTGGCGATCGTCAATGCTGGCAAGGGCAAGAGCGCAGTCGAGGAACTCGCAAGCAAGATCGAATCGCTGAGGTGATGTCATGGCAGAATATGATGACGCATATCCTGCTGAGGTGGTCGAGGTCGTCGGGACGACAGGCATGCACGGGGAGGCGACCCAGATCAACTGCAAGGTGCTTGATGGACGGGACAAGGGCAGGGTCATTGCCAGAAACTGCATAGGTCCTGTGCAGGTCGGGGACATCCTGATGCTGCTCGAAACCTCGAGAGAGGCAAAGAAACTGACGACAGGCAGGTGAGGGGAGTTGGAACAATTCGTCTGTTCGTTCTGCGGAAACCCAATCGAGCCGGGCACTGGAAAGATGTTTGTTAAGAGGGACGGCACAGTCTATTATTTTTGCAAATCAAAGTGCCAGAACAATTTCAAACTCAAAAGAGTCCCGCGAAAGGTTAAATGGATCACGAAATCTGCGTAGGTGTCCAAATAGACACTTAAAGAGAGATTAAATGGAACAAACATTCGTGCAACCTTTTCACAAAAGGTTGATCAAAAACTGCCCTTTGGGAAGGGATTGAATGGAACAAACATTCGTGATGATCAAGCCCGACGGAGTGCAGCGCGGCTTGATCGGTGAGATCATATCCAGAATTGAGCGAAAAGGACTTAGAATTGTCGCTATGCGGATGTGTCGGGTCACTGATGAGACTGCGCGGAGACATTATGCAGAGCATGTGGAAAAGCCGTTTTTTAACTCGCTTATCGAGTTTATCACGTCTTCTCCGGCTGTTCCTATGATCGTGGAAGGCGCAGATGCGGTTTCGGTGATGCGCACGATTGCAGGCGCAACCGATCCGAAGGAAGCTCTGGTCGGCACCATAAGAGGTGATTTCGGGCTGGATGTCGGCAGGAACCTTATCCACAGCGCAGATTCGCTCGAATCGTCAAAAAGAGAGATTGCGATACATTTCACCGAGGATGAGGCGGTTCTATACGAGAGGGCTGAGGAATCCTGGGTGTACGAGTGATTAAAGCACCATCTCCATCCCATCGTACCCGAGACTCCACCGCTTCACTGCTTCATCGTGTGGCGGGAAGAGATGGCTTAAGTGCGTCATAACCATCTCTTTCGCATTTAACTCTGACGTCAGGTCCTCTGCCTCTGCCGTGTTCATGTGCTTCTGGAGGTCGTATTCGGGCGGCGCAATCGCGTCGCATATCAGGATGTCAGGATCCCGCATGATCTCAATTGAGCGATTCGGAATCTGCCTGGTGGTATCGCCGGTGATAACGAGTTTCTTGTCACCGTCGCAGACCACAACGCCGGCAGATTCGGCAAGAGGCGGATGGTGGACCGGGAACAGCGTGAATTCAAGCCCGATCAGGCGGAATGGCTCGTAGACCGATACGTCGCAGCGCGTCGGTTTCATGAAATATAGATAATCGAGTATGTAGTCCAGGGTGTCTGAGAGCCCATAGACCGGTACACGGTTCTGGACACGGTAGAACTCGCCGAATCCGGCGTAATGGTCATAGTGCCCGTGCGTCCAGATCACGCCGTCCACATGGCTTATTTTGTGTCTTAGAAGTTGGTACCGGAGATCCGGACCTGTATCGATCAGGACGCGCCCATCTTCTGTCTCGATCAGAATCGAGAACCTTGTCCGGCTGCTCCTCCCGCCTGCGAGCGCATCCATGCACGCAGGACACTCGCATCCGATCTTTGGCGTGCCGACCGTGTCACCGGTTCCGAGCAGAACGATTCTCATGTTGGCGTGTATTCCTTCATCATCAAGCCCACCCTGTTACTGAACTCATCGACGGCATCGGTCAGGTCTGACTGCGTGATCGACATCCGATCCTCTGTGAGCGCGTGGAGCACCGCCTCCCGAACAACCATGCGCAGATCCGATCCTGTGAATCCATCTGCCAGCAGAGCGATCTCCTGTGCATCAAAGTCACCATCCACCTTCGAAAGAATGATATCAAGAATATTCTTGCGCATCCCCACGTCCGGAAGTGGGAAATCAACGATTTCGTCAAACCGCCGCCATGCAGCACGATCCAGCAGTTTTGGGTGATTTGTAGCGGCGATCAAAAGAACTCCGTCGTCGATCAGACTGATCTCATCGATCGCCTTCAGAAGCGTGTTGACGGCACGTTTCACCGCAGCATGTTCGTCAGAAACACGGGTCTTCGCTATGAAATCGAACTCATCGATGAACAGGATGCAGGGGCTTAATTTTTTCGCAAGTTCAAAGACCTTATCGATATTTTTCGAGGTTTCTCCGAGATACTGGGATGTGATCATCGAGAGCCGGACCTCCACGAGCGGGCTGTTTAATTTTTCCGAGAGCGCTCTGGCTACCGATGTCTTGCCGGTGCCCGGAAGCCCGATAAAGAGCATCTTTCCGATCTCACATAGCCCGATATCGCGCAGATACTCCCGGTGTCCGATCGCCTGCACGATCTTCTCGATCTTATCCTCCTGATCGCGTGTGAGCACGAGTTTATCGATCCGCTGTCTGACATCCTCCGGCGCAACGAGGTGCACGAGTGTCAGGAGATCGACATCCTCGTCCGATGCAGCGATCTCTGCGGCAAGCGAGGCAAGATATTCCCGGTCCCGCTCCTTTGGCTGGGCTTTCAGGGTTGCCTCTGCATAACTGACATCCACGCCGTCATTCTCATAAAACGATGCGAGCGTCGGATTTATGCGGATCCGGTCTATCGCACCATCTTGCTTCGCAAACCATCTCTTTGCGAGATCAAAGACTGTGAGTTTAAGTTCCGCTCCGAATTTCTCAAATTCGATAAACGGGAGGGACTCTATCTCCTGCATGACATCCTCGATCCCGTATAGCTCCGCAACATCCCCGACCCGGACGCTGATCGGGCGGTTTACTTGCTTCTTTTCGCGGTTCCAGTAGTGTTTTCTTATGTTTACTGGCAGATCGTTCTCTGTCAATGTTTCGGATTGGTTGTATATCTGCGCCGTCAGGAGCAGTTCAACGACGTCGCGGGGGTTTTTCTGATCTGGTATGCAATCACCTCATCTCACTGGACTGTAATTCTTGGTTGCTGAGTGTGAAATAGTTTTGGTTCGCGGGTAGTCGCTGTTGCAATAATATAGTAGATGAATCATGTCCGCGTGTTATCGGGTGCTTAGGGATCACAAATGGCACGAATAAACGAATAGCACGAATGTTAAACCGGAGTAAATTCGTGTAATTCGTCCATTCGTGAAATTCGTGATAAAAACTGCCAGAAACATACCAAATTCCCGATAAACCCCCTGAACTAGAGTGGGATGAGTTTTGGTCACTGCAACGCGAGATGCCAGAGACTCACAGTTTTTGGGTGTCCGACCGCACAACCTTTCAGAAAATTCCATCGATCTCTGCGCCGCAGTTAAAACATTTCCCGTCCTCGATCCGGTTCTCGATGATGCTGAATCCGAATCGTTTGATCAGGAGCTCTTTACACCGGTAACAGTATGTGTTCTCGTTTCCCATGCCAGGAATGTTTCCCTCGTAGACATATCTGAGCCCTTCTTCGATACCGATCTCCCTTGCCCTGTGCAGAACCTCGACAGAGGTCGAAGGAGCATCAAGGAATCTGTACTGCGGATAGAACTGGCTGATATGCCACGGAATCTCAACACCGACATCTGCGATGAATCCTGCGATCTCTCGCAACTCTTCCTCGCTGTCATTGACGGTCGGCACCACGAGCGTTGTCACCTCGAGCCAGATGCCAAGTTCCTTGTACCGCCGGATCGTGTCGAGAACCGGCTCGAGTCTTGCCCCGCACATCTTCCGGTATGTCTCGTCCCTGAAAGCCTTGAGATCGATGTTTCCGGCATCGAGATACTGCGAGAGCTCAGAAAGTGCCTCCTCGCTTGTGTACCCGTTTGTGACAAAGACGTTCTTGATGCCTGACCTGTGTGCGAGTTTCATCACATCGAGCGCGAACTCCGTGAAGATTGTGGGCTCAGTGTAAGTGTATGCGATCGTCTTGCAATCGTGCTGGGTCGCAGACCAGACCACATCCTCCGGAGTCATATCGTGACCCGGTATCTCCTTCGTGGTCATCGGAATCTGGCTGATGTTCCAGTTCTGGCACCAGCGACACTTGAAATTGCATCCGGCAGTCGCTATCGAGAACGATTCAGTGCCGGGAAGGAGATTGAATAGCGGCTTCTTCTCGATCGGATCGACACCGCTTGCGATGACCCTGCCATACACGAGACTGTAGAGTACCCCTTTCCGGTTCTCCCGTACTGAGCATATCCCCCGCTTGCCAGGGGCGATGGTACAGAAATGGTTGCATAAATGACATTTAACCTTGTCATCTGCAAGTTTCTCATAGAACATGGCTTCCCTCATGATTGGCACCGATATATAGTTCAGGGCTGGTGGGATATGAATGTTTGGCAAAAACTATGAGCCACTAATCTCCCACCCGGAGGGCATTTCTTACTCGATTTTTTGTGAGAAAATCGTAACTACTCAGGTACCTAAAACCACTATCAGGAGACTTCACTATGCAGGGACTACCGGGGACATGGGGGCTACTGTAACCAAACCGGGAATTTAACCGCAGAGTGCGCGGAGGGACGCGGAGGGGAAATAAACGGTTAGACGCTCTGCGTTCCTCTGCGCCCTCCGCGGTTATTTTTCTTGCCAGAAAGTACAGAATCGCAATCGAGCGACCAATCAACATACCTGAGTAGTTACAAAAAATCGGACTAAACCCGAAGACCCCTGACAAGCGCAACAAAGAGCCCCCCGATTATGATATCCGCAGTCGAACCCGGATTTGCCTTTTCACGGATCAAACTCTCATCAAATTCATGAACTTCGGATTTTATCGATGCCAGATCCCTGCTGCCCCTGATAACATCTGATGCACGCTCGCTGATCTCGATTGACTTGTCCTTGCCGAACTTTGTCCGGATGAAGGTATCAGGAGTCTCTGCAAGCATCCGGAGGAACGTGCACACGATGGCGTCATTGATGCTCATCGTATCCGCCTTCTTTGTGATCATATCCGCGCACCAGTTTGTCCGCTCAAACCCGCTCACCCACTCGTTTGCGACCAGATCATGGTCGGCAGAGAGTCTCATCAGATCGAAGAGTTTGATCCCATCTTCCTGAATCCTGTCAGCAGAGTTCGATTCCCCAAGATCGAAGTCAGGAACAGAGTCGATACGGACATTCGCAATCGAGAACGCACGATAGAACTCAACCGCGTCCTCGGAAGTGGTATTTTGAACTATCTTTGATGCCGGCGTGTCGCTTCCGGCAGCCATCAACAGCGGTATCAGCAGCACGAACGCGCCGAAATGAGTGTTTCCTCCGCGCTGCCATCGCAGGGACTCCTCGGCTGCCGCACGTATCAGCGCGCCAGCGCCGGTGCGCGACCTTGCCGCCTCTTCCAGTACAGGGTATGTCCCGACCGCTGATGCCAGGAAGTGCTCAAAGGTCGTGTCAGGAAAGTCGTGATCCCGATCCACGTTTCCGGGTTTGGGATGGGCAGCGACCTCGAGAACCATTGCAAGTTGTGCGCAGCGCGCCAGATGTGATGGATCGTTCATATCTCTTTATGTTCCTTTCTTATCGTTCCGAGCGTGTCTGAAGTTCCTCAAAGGAGATTTATACGAGCTATATGAAACTTTCAGTCAGAACCGTTGCGATATTCTCCATTTCAGCATGGATCTTCTCTTCTATGCTAACCATACAGCACTACTCCATCTCGTTTTACAAGTTTATTAAATAAACAATCTTTACTTAAATCGATAACATCTAGTGGCTTGGATAGATCTCTATACAGTTCCCAGCAGAAATCAAAGAAGGATTCAGGCGCCAGCCCGATTACACCAATGTCTATATCGTTCGCGTCTGTTCTTTCTCTGGATGAGCCGAAAAGTATCACTCTTGTCAATTTGTATTTTTTTGCGTATTTCAATATCAGAAGCTTATCGTTTTTGGATATCATCGCATTCCATGTTTCCTTAACGCTATATCTGGATTTCGTCTTTGGTCGCAGCTGCCACCGCATCGATGTATGTGTCCAGCTTCGAACCGCTTGCAACGATTCCTCCAGGAAATGGCGTGATCGAGCCTTCGAGTTGCATGACCGCCTTTAAACCCAGCCCTTCGAAGCGCATCGCCTGCACCCGCGCCATCCCAAAAACTCACGGAACAGAGACAAGATAACTCCGCTGCCGCAGATACACGACCTTCACGCCCCCTTCTCGTAACCTTCCTTTCAGTTCAGCATCGTTGGTAAAGACGGCAACCTTCATCTCGACCGCAAGTTCCACGATTGAATCGTCCACATTTCCCACAGCCTCCGCAGTCTCGATCGTCTGGCACCGGTCCATGAGGGCTAGCGCAACACGGGCCGCGTCACTGCCCTTACCTCTGCCATGGGATGCGATCCCTTCGAGTTCGCGCGCCACCCCGGATGGGACGATCCAATCATCAAAACCGAGTGCTGCAAGTTCTGAAAAGATATCGACACCAAACTCCGCGGGCACCATCAGTGCATTGGTGTCGAGTATTATTTTCATCCGGTATCCTCTTCAAATTAAATAGTGACTAAGCACCCATGTCTGTAGGGTATTCGTGTGATTCGTACAATTCGTGCCATTCGTGATCTACTGGTGCTGATTTTATCACGAATTCCACGAATGAAGCGAATGGCACGAATTTGGTCACCACAGAAGATGCATTTTACCATTACTTTTGGAGTGGATACTTCATCCGACCAGTTCGCCCATCCCGATCAGACGCCATCTGGCTCCGATCCGCCTCGATATCGCAACCCCGGATCCGATCTCAGCGCATACAGGTCGCTTCATCTTGACCCTGACCACATCGCCGCGTGCGCCTGTCACGATGCCCACTGTGGTTGCAGTTCCGACGCTTAACATCAGCGGCTCGGTTGCGCAGATCGGCTCGACCTCTGCTTTGTCGCTCGATCCGACAACCCATTTGAGGAGGGTGGTTCGCATACTAAAATCCTCCCACGTCGGCGGCAGCGTGCCTGGTTTGCCTGCAACCTGCCCTGTGAGCCGGTCGCTCTTGGTCATCGCCGGATCCAGCGTTGTGCCGATTGCAAGCAGTCCTCCGGAGGTCGCCTTCTTCTTCTTTTTCCCGCCTGCGATGATGCTTGTGATCTGCGTCGTAATCGGCACCCAGCTGACGCTGCCGATCTGCTCAACACGCCGTCCGGGTCTGATCTCGATATTATCACCGGTATGCAAGCTGCCCTCCGAGATCGTGCCACCGATAACGCCACCAGTTAATTTCTCAGGAAGTATCCCTGGTCGGTTGACATCGAACGATCGCGCAACGATGAGGCGGGATGGCTTGTCAGGATCAGGTTCCGGTGTCGGAATCGCGTCTTCGAGTACCTGGATCAAAAGATCGATGTTTATCTTCTGTTGTGCAGATATCGGGACTATTGGGGCGTTTTCTGCAACCGTACCCTTAACAAACTCCTTTATAGCATTGTAATGCTCGACCGCATCCTGTTTCGAGACGAGATCGAGTTTATTGTGGACGACCACGATGTTCTTGATCCCGATGACATCGAGCGCCATCAGATGTTCGCTCGTCTGCGGCTGCGGACAGGGTTCGTTCGCTGCAATCACGAGCACCGCGCCATCCATGATCGCTGCTCCGGAGAGCATTGTCGCCATCAGCGTCTCGTGACCCGGCGAATCGACAAACGAGACTGTACGCAGTTCGTCGGTCGTAGCGCCGCAATGCTGGCATTTCTTCAGAACAGTATAACACTGCGGCTCTTCACAGTTCGGGCAGCGCCTGAATGTGACGTCTGCATACCCGAGCCGTATCGATATTCCTCGCTTCAGTTCCTCGCTGTGCTGATCCGCCCATACTCCGGACAGCGCGCTGACAAGCGTGGTCTTTCCATGATCGACATGCCCGACCATGCCGATGTTAACACAGGGCTGTTTCAATCGTTCATTTCCTCCATAGGTTATGTAGCATACATCTCTACGCCGATTATAAGTAACTTATGGGTGGACATGATTGTAACGTCCGTGGAGCAGTCTGCCGGATAGTACATCCCTATAGTCATCCGGACAGGAACCTTTATTACCTATTAGCATGTTTATTAGATTTAGTAATATTTCATGCCATTAACATTGAATGAAGTATTACCAGATGGAAAGGAGGTATATCAAACAATGGAACATGTTGAACCCGTTAGTGCAAAAACGGAGCTGACCGAACTCGACATTGAAGGCATCGACAAGATTGCAGAAGACGCTGTGGATTTTATCAACAGCGGCAAAATGGATGTGAGACAGGCATCTGCCTGGGCTATACACAGTCTTGACGATCAATGGGGCTTCCCGTCGCTCACAGCGCTGTATCACAAGATGGTCGAGCGTCTCGAGAGCAACTTTCCGGCAAAGCGGGAACTGGTCAGATACGTTCAGATGTGGTGAGACCACAATAGGATGTGCTGAAGAGATCAGCACGTCCACTATTTTTTTTCTCATGCGGACATGCTACGGTTCGGGGCAGTGGTTCGCGCTGGTTTTATATTCAGTGTGCTTGCAGTACAGATATGAGAATATATGACCAAACACCCGACCCTCAAACGAAGCACACTCGGCATGATCAACATCGACCCGCTCCAGCGCGGCGGGATACTGACACCTGAGGCGAGGCAGGCGCTCGTAGAGTGGGGCGACGGATACTCGATCTGCGATTTCTGCCCGGGCAAACTCGAAGATATTAAAAAGCCGCCGATCCACGATTTTGTATACCGGGATCTACCGGAATTCCTCGGCACCGATCACGCAAGGGTCACGAATGGTGCGCGCGAGGGCATATTCGCTGTGATGCATGCGCTTTTCAGGAAGGGCGGGTCTGTGGTGCTGGATGGGAATGCGCATTACACGTCCTTTGTTGCGGCAGAGCGCGCCGGGCTTGACATATCGCTGGTGCCGGTCTCGGACCGCCCCGAATACCGGATCGATCCTGAAGGATACAGGGATGTGCTCGAAGAGAAGTCGGGCGAAGAAGTGGTTCTTGCTGTTCTGACGTATCCTGACGGGAGTTACGGGAATATCGTGGATGCGAAGAAGGTATCCGCAATCTGTAGCGAGTACGGCGTGCCCTTGCTACTGAACGGCGCGTACTCAGTCGGGCGCATGCCAGTTGCCGCAAAGGATCTCGGCGCTGATTTCATAGTCGGGAGCGGGCACAAATCGATGGCGGCATCAGGACCCGTCGGCGTGCTCGGGATCAATGAGCCGTACCACGATCTCTTGCTCAGGAGATCCGGATACAACAAGAATAAGGAGATCGAACTTCTCGGGTGCACAGCCCGCGGCGCAACGATCATGACATTGATCGCATCGTTTCCGAGGGTTCTGGAACGGGTGGCAGAGTGGGATCGCGAGGTCGAAAAGGCGAGATGGTTCGCTTCAAAGATGGAGCGGCTTGGCATGATCCAGATGGGGGATAAACCACACAACCACGACCTAATCTTCTTTGAGGCGCCAATTCTCTACGAGATATCAAAACATGCGAAGAAAGGTAGGTTCTTCCTGTACAAGGAACTTAAAAAGCGAAATATCCACGGAATCAAGTCAGGGCTCACGAAGTATTTCAAACTGAGCACTTATGGGTTGCCTGAAGACGATCTGCGCTATGTGCTCGACGCTTTCGATGAGATCATATCGACGACCCGCTGAGCTGCCTGTTCCCTGGTGAAAGGTAACTACTCAGGTACATAAAACACTATCATGCGACTTCGCTATATCGGCACTGCTTGACCCGGAACACAACCTGATCCAAACAGGGAATTTAACCGCAGAGTACGCGGAGGGACGCAGAGGGGGATAAGCGGTTAACCACTCTGCGTTCCTCTGCGCCCTCCGCGGTTATTTTTCTTACCAGAAAGTACATGATCGCAATCGGGCGACCAATCAACATACCTGAGTAGTTACGGTGAAAGAAGGGAAATGATAGACCGCATCATCCATCATTCTTCACACGTCTCACAGCAACGATCATAAGCAAGCCGATCAGTGCTACCAGTCCGGGCGGCGTAAGTATGGGAACCGGCACCGGATGCTCGAATCTGTTCTCCTTGCAGTTATTCCCTTCATTGCTCTCGGCGACAACATCGTCCATGTCAGCGCAGACCTCGATCGTATCGCTATCACCGGTCATCGTAAACGGTCCGAGTGTGGCTGTGTGACTCCCGCCCGGCGATAATGCCGGAACAGCATCGGTTGCAGCATTGACTCCATCGATCGTAACCGAGGTTGTGCTTGCGCCTGCGTCACCAGAGCCTGTGTTTGCCACGGTGTATGCGATGTTGTAGGTCTTATCTTCCATGATGACCCACGATTCGGACTTTTGGGTTATCACGAGGTCTCGGTATGAACTCGTAAATGATCCGTTGTTCGTCGTGTATGCTATCGTGGTGCCGTTTATGTCAAAGATGTTTGCGGATGCGATGTTTAGCGGACTCGTATCCCCGTCATCGCATACTGCGGTGAGATCGAGATATGCAAAGGTCACGTTTCCACTCAGTCCATCTACGTCAAGCGCATTTGCGCGCATCCATCCGGAACCATTGTTGATCTTGTACTTAAACGAGAAACGCAAATCGCCCTGGAGAACATCGGTCATACGAACTACGGTGGGGTCATAAGTGAAATTGATCTCGCCACCGCCCAGCATCACAGTATCGTTGATCCGGATAGGTACTGTGACCGTGTTACCGGGTTCGACACTGTAATCATCGATGCCGATGGTTGTTTCAGATGCAGATACGAGCGATATCGAGATGAGCATAAGTATGCCCAAACAGATCAGTTGTATCAATCTGGTCATGGTATCAGAAATAAAAAAGGAGGGAGAGGAGATTAAGGTTCCTCTACCCTGCCGCTCGTGTACTTTGCTATGTACAATGCGTCCAGCATATCCACAACACCATCTCCTATCGGGTCTCCAGCTTCGCCTGCGACATCCCCAACCAGTACGCCTGGTGGATTCAAGGCTTCCGGTTCCAGACCTGCTACATAGTTGGATATGTAATCCACATCCATCTCGTCGACGAGACCATCACCGTTCACATCGCCTCTCTTAAGGACTGTTAGCTCGATGCTCACCGAATCATTGATGCCTCCATCGTTATCGGTTGCATTGATAGTCAACTGGTGGGTGAAGTCCGGGGCATTAATAGCAGCAACAACCTCTGTTGCGTTCGTGGTCACTTCCCATACATCCCCCAAGATGTGCTCCATCGGCTGGACAGGTGATCCGCCTATTGATGAGAGATTGATAGTTACCGCGATGATGCTACCGTCCGTATCGGTTACCTGAGCACTCAGCGAAGTGACGTTTGTTCCGGGTGTTCTGGGTCTGCCGTTGTCGTAGAGTATCGTATCAGGAGTTCTGGATACGTTTGTCACCTCTGGCGGTACGTTTTCCCGGATGCTGAACGTTCCATTCCTCCTGATGTGGACGATTTCCTTGAAGGATACGTCAAGCAACCGGCTATCCTCAAACTCCATCTCGCTCACATCACTCTTGTTGCCAACAGCAGCGAGAGTGACGTGTGCAAAGGTCACGTTTCCACTCAGTCCATCCACATCAAGCGCGTTTGCACGCATCCATCCGGAACCATTGTTGACATTAAACTTAAATGAGTAACGCATGTCGCCCCGGGCAACATCAGTCATACGAACTACTGTGGGATCATAAGTGAAATTGATCTCGCAGACGCTCATATCCACCGTGTCAAAGACCATGATCGGGACGGTCATATTCCCCCCCGGCATTACAACAACATCTTCTATGTACAGGGTTGCCGGGAGTCTCGCCTCGTACGTCGCTGAGTTGTCCGTAGCCGCATTGCTGTTATTTGACGCGTCGGTTGCAACAACGGTTACGTTGTATGTGCCTGGAGCTCCGGCAGCCGTTATCGTGCCTTCCCACGTATCGCTTCCGGCATCTGCAAGGGAAACACCGTCAGCAGTCACACTCGCTATGCCTGACGCATCGGTTGCGGTGACAATCACGTTGATCGACCCGTTTGGTGCAACCACTGTCGGATCAAGCACCACTGAATGTATCACCGGTGGTGTCGTGTCGTTTGCCGATATGATCGCAAATGACCCATTGTTCACTGTGTATGATATCTCGGTGTAGTTTATATCAACGAGGTTTATGGATGTGATGTTTAGCGGGCTCGTATCTCCGTCATCGCCCACTGCGGTGAGATCGATATATGCAAAGGTCACGTTTCCACTCAGTCCCTCCGTGTCAAGCGCATTTGCGCGCATCCATCCGGAACCATTGTTGACATTAGACATAAACGAGAAACGCAAATCGCCCTGGAGGACATCGGTCATACGAACTACTGTTGGGTCATAAGTGAAATTGATCTCGCAGCCGCCCAGCATCACCGTATCGTTGATCCGGATCGGTGCTGTGACTGTGTTGCCGGGTTCGACGCTGTAATCATCGACGCCGATGGTCGTTTCAGATGCAGCTACAAGCGATATCGAGATGAGCATAAGTATGCTCAAACAGGTAAGTTGTATTAATTTAGTCATGGTATCAGAAATAAAAAAGGAGGGAGAGGAGGTTAGGGCTCCTCTACCATGCCGCTCGTGTACTTTGCTATGTACAATGCGTCCATCAGATCCACAACGCCGTTACCTACCGGGTTTCCAGCGTCACCTATAACGTCCCCTGCCAGTACACCTGGTGGATTCGAGGCTTCCGGTTCCAGACCTGCCAGATAGCGGGATATGTAATCCGCATCCATCTTGTCAACGAGACCATCACCGTTCACATCGCCCCTCTTGAGGACGGTTAGCTCGATGCTCGCCGAATCATTGATGCCTCCATCGTCATCAGTTGCAGTGATAACCAACTCGTGGGTGAAGTTCGGGGCATTAAGAGCACCAGCAACCTCTGTTGCGTTCGTGGTCACTTCCCATAGATCCCCTGCGACGTACTCCATCGGCTGGACAGGTGATCCGCCTATCGATGAGAGATTGATGGTGACCGCGGTGATGCTACCGTCCGTGTCGGTCACATACGCACTCAGCGAAGTGATGTCTGTTCCGGGTGTTCTGGGTCTGCCGTTGTCATAGAGTATCATATCAGGAGTTGCGGATACGTTTGTCACATCTGGCAGTACGTTTGGCAGGATGCTAAACGTTCCATTATCCCTTATGTGGGTGATCTCACCGAAGGATGTGTCGAGCAATCGGCTATCCTCAAACTCCATCTCGCTCACATCACTCTTGTTGCCAACAGCAGCGAGGGTGACGTGTGCAAAGACCACGTTCCCACTCTGTCCATACACATCAAGCGCGTTTGCACGCATCCATCCGGAACCGTTGTTGATGTTGTACTCAAACGAGAAGTTCAGGTCGCCCCGTGCGACATCGGTCACATAAACGACTGTTGGGTCATACGTGAAAGTGATCTCGCAGCCGCTCATATCCACCACGTCGAAGACCATGATCGGGACGGTCTTATTCTCTCCTCGTCTTATGGCAACATCTTCTATGGATAGGGTTACTGGAAGTCTCGCCTCGTACGTCGTTGAACTGTCCGTAGCCATATTGCTGTTGTTTGACGCGTCGGCTGCAACAACGGTTACGTTGTATGTGCCCGGAGTGCCTGCAGCTGTTATCGTGCCTTCGTAAGTGTCGTTAGCAACGAGCGCGAGTACAATGCCGTTAGCAGTCACACTGGCTATGCCTGAGTCGTCGGTTGCGGTGACGGTCACGTTGATCGACCCGTTCGGTGCAACCTCTGTCGGATCAAGCACCACTGAGATTATCTCTGGCGGTGTTGTGTCTCCTGGCTCTGGTACCGTATACGTCGCTGAGTCGTCCGTAGCGTTATTGCCGTTCGGTGATGCATCAGTTGCAACAACGGTTACGTTGTATGTGCCCGGAGTGCCTGCAGCCGTTATCGTGCCAGTCCATGTGTCGTTTCCAGCATCTGCAAGTGAGACGCCTTCAGCAGTCACACTGGCTATGCCGGAGTCGTCGGTTGCGGTGACGGTCACGTTGATCGACCCATTCGGTTCAGATACTGTCGGATCAAGCACCACTGAGTGAATCGTCGGTGGTGTCGCGTCTCCTGGCTCTGCGAGACTGATGTTGTACACGAATCCGCCAGCATCCAACTCATTCTGGGTAACTACGTGTTCTGTGACACTCGACTGGCTTTCATCCGGACTTGCGGCGTTGAACTGCAACGTATCATTAACGCTTACGTTATCGCTGTCCAGCACCATCTGGTAATCGTTCGAGCTTTCGTTCGTCTCGGCTACCCATGTACCACTTGTATCCAGGTTTGTTATGTTGACCGTGGGATCGTTGCATTCGCTACCGTTTTCATAGAAAACGACTCCACTGATCACAAACGAAGCTGTCGGCGCAGCATAAGCTGCAGACATTGTTCCAATCATTACCACGATTGCAATGATTGCGCATCTCAAATACGATCTATTTGGGTTCATTCTTTCCATTTATTCTTGAGTTTTATTCTTGAGTAGTTCTTACCGAATACAGAACTACAGGAGGGGGCCCCTCCCCTATACCGTTTCACCATAAACGTATCGTTGATACGATGGATCCATCTCTTTTTCCGGAATTTTTGCCTCTTTACCACACACCTCCTCTAGCAGGTCTGCTTTCGGTGTTGTACCACTTTTATTACCCTACTGAGCGTAATGGATTTTTATACCCCTGCATGTCGTCCGCCGATGTGGCGTATACGGCTAACATATTCGCCCCGACACTTAGTCTCTCTTCATTTTTGATGCCAGAAGCGATGCAACAACCAATCCCGCGATCGAACAGAATGCCCCAAAACCGGGAATCGTATTCTTCGTTGACGGACGCTCCGGATGTGTATCGGTTGTGGGTGCGGTTGAAGATACGGAATCGGCAGGTTTTTCATTTGCAGTCGTTGTAACCCCTGACGATTTCTCCACAATGCATGTTCCACTGTTGACAACAACAGCACCGATCGGGTGAGTGCCTGAATCGTATAAGCTCGCCTCTAACGTTAGGTCGCATGTCCCCGGTCCAAGTGCTTCAAAGTTGATCGATGTCAGCACCCCGGATTCGGTCGCACCGCCGACACCCCCCTTTATGGTCTCGCCATATTCGATCTTTCCGACTGCATTGTTGATACCGTTTAACATCTCGACGGTCTCCGCGCCATCACTACTGAGAAACGTCCCTCCACTCTGATCATTCGCTTTCAGCATCGCAGTGTCAAAATGAAGCGTGCATTCCGCGCGATAAACCTCATTGCCAGCAGGATCCACAACAACGTCCAATGTGAACGTATCACCCTGCGATACGGTCATCGTCTGGGGCGATATGCTTACCATGCTTTCTGTTGCCACCCCGGTCTGGCAGATGCCGGTTAGCAGCAGAACTGCTAATGCAAACAGTTCTGTGCGTTTTCTCATCCTCTGGTTCACATACATAGCACACCCAAACTTCACTATAATGTATTACGTACTACTTGTGGCGTATTAAAGGTTTCGACATTACATGAGGATATTTTTATTATTTTCGTTAACACTCCATCCCTAAAAATTCATACATCATAAAAGATTTGATATAATTAAAGTTCATATTAGAATATGTGTCGAAAGGTATCATCCCCTCATGACCTTTTCACCAAACTTTTCACCAAACTTTTCACAAAAGTTTGATCAAAAACTGCCCTTTGGGTTATTCCGCATTCAAAAACGCTAACCCCTCCCGAAGGGCAGTTTTTACTCGATTTTTTGTGAAAAAATCGGTGAAAAGATCGGTCATGACAACCTGACATTCCCCTGCGTCGGCTCGTAGAGTTCGCCCTGCGTCTTGAGTCGCTTGAGCATGTCCTCGACATGTTCCTTGTCAAACCCTTGCTCTTCAGCCCTTGCATAGATCTCGTCCTTCGAAGCCATGCCGCTGTGCTCTGCCGCAATATCACGTATGATGCCGCGCAGTATCTTGAACTTATCACGCTGGCTCTTGCTGACGCCGGTGGTTATGATATCGGCATCGAACATGCCAGTCTCGGCATCGAACGCAACCTGCCGCAGGCAGCTCTCGACGACCCGGATCACACGTTTTGCATCATCGATCGTGACCTCATCGCTAAGTCGCATCCTTGCGCTCGCCTCACATAACCGCACCAGCGCCTCAAGCTGCCTTGCTGTTACCGGTACAGGCGAATCCCGATCCTCGCCCTGCCGCCGAAGCCCGAGATAGAACTCGATCAGGCGATCCATTGCGTCGCTCTCCATGATCGGATAGACCCCTTTCTTTGCATAAGCGATGTACTTCCTGAGCAGATCAGGCATGATCTCCGGCTTTATGATCGTCATCGCACCCTCGACATCAGCGTGCGTGACGCCGCTACCTGAGACGTAGGTCCGGTGGGCATGAAGTTCACCTGCATGGTGTGCGCCAAGAATGTGGGATGCGATAGCCGAATCCCTACCGATATCGGGTTCATCCTTGAGCACGAAGATCAGGTCGAATCTGGAGAGGAGTGCAGGCGCCATCTTGATCTGCTGCGCGATTCCTTCGTACGGATCGAACCGTCCGTATTTTGGATTCGCAGCACCGAGAAGGGAGCATCTCGATTTCAGGGTCGCCATAATTCCTGCTTTCGCGATACTTACTGTGTTATGGAGGATCAGCCCGTTGCTCACGAACGTGTGGTCCGGCTCAACCGTGACGTCATAAACCCAGTCAAAGCCATCGTTTCTGACCATCGATACTGATTTGACCGTCGTAAACCGGATGTCAGAGTTGGCGATCCTTTTTATGCCTTTGATCGTATTCCCTGATGCGCCGATCTTCGCTTTCGCTATATATTTGATCTGTTCCAACATGCAGGAAGCGTTCTTTGTTGATGGGTTCCTTTCGATATACGTCACCATCGAATCTGAAAGATCCATCCGTTCGGCGATCAGATGGATGGGAATCCGGTATTTCTTTCGTATTTCCCTCGGATTCGTCATCTCGTCGATGTTGTGTGGCTGGAGGTCGGACAGGTATGATTCGACCTTGTTTAAGTATTTCAGAGCGACTTTTCTGTGAATCCCATTATTGTTCGCGATGATCTTGTCGAAATAACCGTTATCCAACCGGTAATCCTTCAACAGTTTTTTTATCAGGATTGCGATATCGACGGGAACGGTATCGCGGTCATTCAATTTATTATGGCTTCTTACTACAAACTGACTGATCCTTTCATGTCTTTTGTCATGCGTTCCGATAATATCATAGAATCTCTTCTGACTATCCTGCCCTGAGACCACCACTTTATATGCACTTTTCGTCCGTTCTTCCTTGTTTGACCTGTATTCAGCCGATTTAGCGATGTAGGAATAGATACCCAGGCAGAGCAATAGATCAGAATAATCGTTTGCCAGACCGATCGAATTCGTCGTATACCCAAACCGCTCGGAATCGTAAAAACCATCGCCTCGGAACGCACCGATTAAGAATTCTATCTTAACATCGTCGTATGATGCAAATATCTGATCAGGAATTCGCTTTTCATGCGATCTGACAGTCACTCCCTCGAAATTCAGTTTCATGAATTTGTGCAGCGGAATCGATGCGCATCTGACCGTGTACAAATCCTTCGTGGCGGTTTTTCTTGTATTATGCGGCTGATGCTGGATATATGTCGTGGTATCAAAGGTTCCCCGGATCAGATCATCCGCATCGTTTATGATATCGAGATCGGTGTTCGAGATCATAACCTCAGCAGCGCCGTTCTTCTCTGAATAATAGACATGCCCCTCGCTCACGATATAGCCAAGCAGTCTGCCAAGATCACTGTCGAGACGTGTTGGGAACGATATCTCCTTGTAATGGCGACCCTGCGCACGTTGACGCGAATCCGGGATTTGCAATGAGACCTCGGAACTGGCAAGCGGATACTTATTTGGAATCGGAGCAAACGCCCCCTCCTCAAGCTCACCTGCCAGCACGGTTGTTATCTCGCCGTTTTGCATGACATAAACAGGGTGTTCCGGTGTAACGGCGATGCTTCTTCCGTTCGAATACGTGATCTGTATGAAGTGGTCGGGTGCCTTATGCCGGCTGACACGGTTGATTGGTATCTGGCATATATTATTATCCGGATTAAGTGCCAATATCCCTGTGCCGTCAAGATCGCGGTTACCATCAAAGGGTAAAATCTCACAATCGACTCCGTCTATGGTATTATCCCGGTTATTTTCGATAAGCGCATCAACAAACTCCCCAATCCTGACTTTCCGCCCGTCTGAAAACATAATCTCAGTGGAGGGGTGGTAGGATTGCTGTTCCATTGCTTCGTGAATAGCGCTCCGGTCCTCCGGACGCATCTTATCCATCTCATCGACCGCTGCAATCCCCTGATCTGCAAGCACGAGTGCGCCAGCCTCAAGCGTCCACCTGCCATCGCCGAATTCGTCGCGGACAGCAGCCGCGGTGAGCCCAGCTGCCGAACTTGAGCGACCACTCGTATAGATCCCGCGGGGCGCAAGTTTCCTGATGTACCTGAGGAGTTGCGACTTGGCAATCCCGGGATCGCCGACGAGCAGAATATGCACATCCCCGCGGATCCTCGCGCCGTCCGGAAGGTTCTTTGGAACGCCGCTCATCAACTGTAGCGCAAGCGCCTCCTTCACCTCCTCGTATCCATAGATGGATGGAGCGATCGATGCAATGATTTTTTTATAGATCCCCGGGTCTTTACTAAGTTTTATGATCTCTTCTTCCTCTTCCGGCGCAATCTCGATCTCTGTGAACTCCTTGTCCTTCGTCTCGATCGAGACCGAGTCGAGTATGATATCAAAGAACGTGCTCTTGCCTTCGCGCGTGATCCGCTGGTAGGACCGCAGGACTCCTGCGATGATCACATGGTCCCCGGGCGCTACGATCCCTGCAATATCATCCTCGATATTAACGTCAAGGGTCTGCGGCTGTTCGCCTCCACGCATGTCCTCCGGAGATTCCTGCACCCGCAGTTTCTGTGCATCCACAAACTCTGATTCAGTAAGTTTTATCTTAAACTGTCCTTTTCTCCCGCATCCCTCATTTTTGCACATATACGGCTCCACAAACCTGCCGCTGGACTGGGGCACGAGCATGGTATCTCCGCACCCGTTGCATTCGAATGCCGCGACAAGCAATCTCGGGCGCACCTCGGTCGCCATGCGCACAAGCCCCTCGATAGCGATCAGTTTCGAGATGTGGATGCTGCGCAGATCCCGTATCTGGACCTTCTGCGGGATGTTTGTGATTCGCAGATGTGCGTTTGTGAGCGTCTTCTTGACCGGGAGATCAAAACTCCGGAGCGCTTCCTCTGCTGTACTGAGAATCCGGTCCGGATGCGTTAGAAGTTCTTCTGCCAGATCAGGATCGAATTTCTCGATATTTACGAAATCAACATACAGACTTCGGCTTTCCGGGTATTCGTTCGCCAGAGCAAGGATGTCTCCGATGTAGTAACGATTAAAAAACTTATCCCACTGGGCGGATGTGTCGGTTTTCATGTAGTGTCAGTGACTACGTCTGCGCAGGTATTTAGGGTTTTGATCGGGATGCCTGAATTCGACCCCTGCCCAAGCGGAAAGTATTTATTGCACCTACCTGATAATCCGATTGTACTATACATTTCGCGTTAGGGCGAAGTGTACAAACATAATAAGAGGAGATAAATATGACCGTAACAGTAAACGAAGAAGAATGTACAGGATGCGGAACATGCGTGGACGAGTGCCCTGCAGAAGCAATCACCCTGAACGATGACGACATCGCTGTGATCGATCAGGACGAGTGCACCGAGTGCGGAAGCTGTGTGGAAGCCTGTCCTGCAGAAGCAATAACGATGGAAGACTGAAACGGTCATCCATCATTTTTTTTTATTGATTATTATGGAAACGATAACTGTTGGTCTACTCGGGGCAACCGGTGCGGTCGGGCAGCGGTTCATCGAGGCGCTTTCAGACCACCCGTGGTTTGAACTGACCGCACTTGCAGCATCAGAGCGGAGCGCTGGCAAGCCATACTCGCGCGCTGCAAACTGGAGACTCTCGTCTCCGCTCCCGGACGAGATCGGGGAGCAGGTTGTGGTTTCCATGAAGCCGGAAGAAGTCGAAGCAGATCTCGTCTTCTCAGCGCTGCCAGCGGATGTTGCGCGCACCGTCGAGCCAGCGTTCGCCCGTGCCGGCGCCATAGTTGCGAGCAATGCGTCGGCATTTCGGCAGGAGCCGGATGTGCCACTCTTGATCCCTGAAGTAAATTCCGATCATCTCGGTCTGCTCGAGATCCAGCGAGAGGCGCGGGGCTGGGACGGCGCGATCGTGACCAACCCGAACTGTTCTGTGATCATGCTCGCGGTCACGCTAAAGCCGCTTATGCAGTTTGGGATCACTGATGTCAAGGTTGCGACGATGCAGGCGGTCTCAGGCGCGGGATATAATGGCGTGGCATCGATGGCGATTCTTGATAACATCGTCCCGTACATCGGCGACGAAGAGGAGAAGGTCGAGAACGAGGCGCAGAAACTGCTCGGAAGATTCGATGGCAGCTCTGTCGTCAACGCTGAGTTCGATGTGAGTGCAAGCTGTCACCGGGTGCCGGTTCTCGACGGGCACACCGAGGCGGTATGGATAACGATGGCTGATGACCCGTCACCCGCTGAAGTTCGGGGCGCATTCTTAAATTTTGATCCAGGACTTGATCTCCCGACTGAGCCCGAGCGCGTGATCATCGTCCGCGACGAACCTGACCGACCGCAGCCGAGACTGGACCGGGACGCAGGCGACGGCATGAGCGTCTCTGTCGGGCGCATACGAGACGGGATCAGGTATATCGCGATGGGGCACAACACGGTTCGAGGCGCGGCTGGCGCATCGGTGCTGAATGCCGAGCTGATGCTGAGTCGCGGGTTATTGTGAGCGGTCGATCAAAACCTGCCCAACCATGCGGATCAGATTTACCAGGCATGCAGTTCAAAATCACTCATGAAAGGTAACATCAGATACGATATGGATGTGGACATCGCAATGGTCATACTCTCCGATAAGAAACTTGCTTATGAAACCGAGATGGATGATGTCATCGTTGGTTTTTCAGAGGATAATGAACCCATCTGGCTGGAGATCCTCGATGTGAGCAGCGGATTTCTGCCAAGACTCGCCGATGCTGTAAAGCGCACTGGAAGGTCTGTAGAGGTTTCGGTTGCGTGATCCGAAATTCGGGCGTGTGATGATGCGAATCAGGATATTGGGGGATTATAACACGGTGCAGGGCGCGGCTGGCGCATCGGTCTCGAATGTTGAGTTGATGCTAAGTCGATAAGTCGCGTGCGGAACAATCGAAAACTCCACTGAAAACACTCTGATGGCACTGCCGATTCCAGTGAAATCGCCATGCCCTTAGATTATACCGCAGAGTGCGCAGAGAATTGAAAACGGTCTCGAAACTCTGCACCCTCCGTGGTGATAAAAACACTTGATTTTCAGACTGTATCGTCGCGGGTTATTGTGAGCGGTCGATCAAAACCTGGTAATATCCTAATCCAAGATAGTTAATTGGAAATAGAAAAATTCGTGCCATGTCCACAGGTTATCCGCCACTCCTTCCAACATTGCAGGCGTTGTTCTTCTTTTGAACTCGTTTATGAAATTCCAATAGAATTGAAACACTTGGAGCGAACATTCCAGCCTCCACCTCCGTTTTGAGAAACATTTTGTCTTCCATACCAACCTACCAAGCCTTTCCCTGAGTATCCCGTTGTAGTTCTCGACATCAGTGGTTTCTATATCACCGGGATCTGGGTTGCCATATATTGTTCTTTTCTCCTTGCGGACGACTCTTCCGTTCTCCCTGATCTTTACAAGCTGCCCATAATCGATACAGGTATCTGCATAATAATCTGGAAAAACATAAGTGTAATCGTCGTTTCCATCGGTGAACACCTCCATTTTAGTCTGCGGAGACGGCTGCTCCGTTCTTTCAGATAGCTTCTCTATCATTCTTCCACAAGTCTCTTGGGTCCATTTCCCAACTGAAAAAGCCACAAAGAAGTATGTACTTCGCTTTATGCAGGTGTAGATCCATGCATCACCCTCTTCAGTCCAATTTGAGCTGCCGGGCTCAATATTTTTTTGTTTTTTTTGACAAAGCTCCATAGTTCATCACATTCGAATGGTGTAAGCCCGAGGGTCTTTATGAGGTACTCATTCATCTCTGCCGCATGCTCAGCCATATCCTCCAGCAATCTACCTATCGTGTCCCTATGGTGTCCTGTAATCCGCTCGATACTCCGTGCCCCGTTCTTCTCTACCAGGTACTTGCAAATATTGATTATTTCACTTTCGGTCAGTTGTTTTCGGTATAACGGAGTGCCCTTCGTTTCCATGAAATAGGTTTCGCAATGCTTGCAGTAATACCTCTGATGGCCGGTACTCTTGGACTTACCACTTTTGATAATGTCTTTCCCAGCTTCTTTTCGGTAATAACGGCACTCAGGGTTCTGACAGACAACATCGATTTTTCCTCTTGGTCGCGCCATGGTGTTCACCAGGAGAATGGTTCTGTTGCATACTATAATAAACTATCGTAAATTAGGACACTACCCAAAACCTGCCCAGCCGGGCGACCAATTAAATTAAATCAGATTGCAGCCCCTATTCTCTAATATGAAATGGCTTGTGAGAACTATCGCTATATGTGCGATCATAAGCATACTCTCGACGGTCGCGGTTCTTCTCTACACATCCACCGAAGATACGCTACCAAGTCTCTGTGCAGTAAAGCCAGTTTACCTGCTGGCAGCGGTTCTCCTGCACATCCTCTCTTACGGCATCTGGGGGTTCCGGATATCGGTGCTCTGCCGGAGTCTTGGCGAGCGCGTGGGTATCATCAAGTCGACCGAGATCGCGACCTCAAGCTTGCTCATGATGGCGGTCACTCCATCGAGCGCGGGCGGTGAGCCGGTTATGGTCTACATGCTCACAAAGGAAGGGATAACGCCGGGTAAGTCGTCAGCAATCGTCGTTGCAGGGAGATTATTCGATGCTGTCCTGCTCCTCCTTGCGCTGCCGCTCGCAATAATCACGCTGAAGAGTGTATCGTTCGAACTCGACATCCTCCTCATAGCTGCCGCGCTTACCATGGTACTGGCGATATCCGCATTATGGATGATCATATTCAATCACGGTCGGTTCATCTCGGCTGTTACAGCGGTATGCGAGAGGGTCTTTCGTCTTGTCGGACTCGGAAAGATACCGGATACGATCATCGGAAGGATAGAAGAGGAGATAATCGAGTTCAAGGACAGTTTCATAACAGGCGCCCGCAGCAGGAGATCGGATATGCTTCTCGCAGCCGGTGCGACCATCCTCTTCTGGATAGTTGAGTTCATGCTCATTCCGCTCATCCTCTACGGGCTCAATGTGCCGGATGCGTTCTCCCTGATCGCGGTCGCGTTTGCAGCCCAGGTGATCATCTCGATCGTCATGGTCGTGCCCCTGACACCGGGCGCGTCAGGGGTTGCAGAACTCTCATCCACCGCACTGCTGGCTACATTCATACCGCTGCATCTCGTTGGCATCGTGGTGATCTGCTGGAGGGCGGTGACGTACTACCTGAATGTGATCGTGGGCGCGTTCGTGAGCATCAGGATCATGAAGAATATGGATTACATCACAAAGCGGTTCTCTAAGTGAGTTCGTTTCATTCTCGATCCACAAATCCCGGGGGCAGCATCATTTAATTAGTTAGAAGGTCGTATCACTAAATATGCCGATCGGATCAGAAGGCAAGGTGGTGAAAGCGGACACTCTGAAAGACATGTACCGCGTTTTTGCATACGAGCCGTTGACCAGGGACGATTTCGGGTATTATGTAAAGAGAGAAAGCCCGAGAGAGAATTTCAGACTGGGTCTGTTGTGCGGCGGGGAGCGGTATCTGCTTGCCGGGCATAGTGGCTGCGGTAAATCAACCGAACTGATCAGATTGTCCGATGAGTTAAAAGATGACTTTTTTGTTGTTTATTTTTCAGTGGAAGGTGAACTGGACATCGACGACCTGCAATGTGAGGATGTATTGGTTGCAATCGGGCTTAAGATATTCAAGGAGGCTAAACGATTAGAAGAGGATGGATTGATCGAGAAATTGAATACAGATATCATAGATGACTTCTACGAATTCCTCTCTGATGTAACAGAGATAAAAGTAGAGGAGAGAATAAAAGAAAAAGGAGTCGGGGCTAAACTAACATATTTACTCAGTTTTTCGGGCTGGTTAAAGAGTGAATCAAGAACCAGAGTGGAGATGCGAAGAAAGTTGGAGCATCGATTGAGCGATCTTATCGAGAGAATCGATAACATGGTAAGTGAGGCAGAAATCAAGACGAAAAAACCTGTTCTTATTATAGTAGACGATCTGGAGAAGATACCAAGAATAGACGCGGCAAAGAAGTTGTTTTATGAAGATATAGGCGTGTTATTGCAGATAAAACCCAGAATGATCTACACAATTCCTATTTCGCTGGTACTTGATCCGATTTTTGCTCAGATCAAATCGAGATTTGATGATGACCAGACACTTCCGAATATAAAAATAAAGGATAGAGATGGTAACCCATTAACAGACGGCAAAGAATTTTTTGAGAATTTTGTTAATAATCGGATAGGGGACAAACAATTAATCGAGGGAGAAGCTCTGGATTTTGCGATTGAGATGAGTGGTGGGGTTCTTGGGCAGTTTGTGAACATCATACGAAATTCCGCCATATATGCTCTGCAGGATGGAGATGATTGTATAAAAAAGATACATATAGAATTGTATGTACATAAGGAACGGAGAAGTTTTGATCGATTTCTCAGTTATGACGATATTGAATTTTTGAAGGTGATTCGTGATAACAAGGATGCAAGAGACGGGAATACGTTATTAACGCTTCTTCACTCTTTAAGCATCCTTGAGTACCAGAATGATAACAACTGGTTCGATGTAAATCCGATCATCGTACCGCTGTTAGAAAAATGATCGCTGCAAACGATGTCTTAGATGTCGAAAGTGAACTTGGGCGGATTGTTACGGAGTTGGAAGTATCAAAAGATACCGGTGATGTCATAATTGCGGTATGTAATGATTTTTCCTTGCGGAAACTAATAACAGATGAAATTATACAGAGAACCGGGTATAACAGATACGACATACATCTTGATGAGAAAAACAAGAATTTGCCGAAGATATTATCCGAAGAAAAGGATGAGATCTTGGATTCCATCGTTTTTGTTCATGGGATAGAGAAAGCAGAGCCGGAGATCTATCGATATCTAAATTTCCAGCGCGATATATTCTATAAACTGAAGCAGAGGGTTGTGTTGTGGTGTTATTCCGGGTTTGTCAGGAATCTCCTAAAATATGCGGCTGATTTCTGGAGGTTCAAGGGAAATACTTATGAATTCGATTTGAAGGTGGAGAGGGAGCTTCCCGTTGTCCAGTACATGCTTTCAAAGGATATCCATTACAGAGATATAGATGAGTTGAACAGCAGAATAAAAATTTTCGAATATTTATTGAAAGAGGTTAAAAGCGACAGAGAGAACGCAGATATACTTTTGAAAATGGGGATATTTTACTACTTAAAATATGATCTCGATAAAGCAGAGGAGATGTACAGAAAGTCACTTGCAATCAATGAGGCGCTTGGTCGGAAGGAGGGGGTGGCAAGTGGTTACGGCAATCTCGGAAACGTGTATCAGATTCGCGGAGACCTCGATAAAGCAGAGGAGCTGTACAGAAAGTCACTTGCAATCGAGAAAAAGCTTGGCAGGAGGGAGGGGATAGCAAATCAGTGTGGCAATCTCGGAAATGCGTACCTGATTCGTGATGATCTCGATATCGCTGAGGAGCTGTACAGAAAGTCGCTTTTGATCAACGAAGATATCGGCAGGAAAGAAGGAGCTGCAAGTGATTACAGCAATCTCGGAAATGTGTACCGGATCCGCGGCGATCTCGCAAAGGCAGAGGGGATGTACAGAAAGTCACTCGAATTGTTCATCTCGATTGGAAGCGAAAACATGATCAAAAAATTGAACTTTCTGATCACTGATCTGAAGCAAAGTGGGCGGATGACGACTCAGGAACTTCTCCAGCCCGTCACAGTGTGCCGGCAATGCGACCCGGACCTGCAACACTCCAGATCGTATCTGGATGCCGTTAGCGCTTTTAACCAACGAAGATTGGCAGGAAAGAAGGAGCAGTAAGTGATTACAGTAACATAGGAACACTGTTTGCATCCACAAAAAGATACAAAGAAGCACTGCAAAATTTCATGACCGCTGCCGTAATATTTGGGAAATTAGGTTCGCCGAAGACGGCACTTAACGAAATCAGCGCCATAAAACAAAAACTCGACGATTCTCAGTTCAACCGATATCAGAAGGAGATCGAGTCGCTTTCTCTTGCATAACCTGCTCCATCGCCCCTGAAAACCGCCCCTTCCACTCGTCCATTATCTCCACAAACGCCACCCCCCTTGAATGCCACGTCACAATCCGGCAATTGTGTCTCATGAAGCGAGAGCATGAGACTTACGGCAACCATGGTCTTCTCTGTCGCCTTTTCCGCTTGCAACCGATATGATCACGATCGCATCCCCGCAAGAAGTTTACCTGCCTTTGATTCGTACTCCACGATGTACGCGGACGCCCGGATGGCAAGATCCAGTCTGGTTTCGGGAGAAACGCCGCCCGTATCGCGAATCTCTTCGATCACACCGCCGTACTGGTCCGGATCGGTTACAGCAGCTACGCTCCGAAAATTCTTTATAGCCGATTTCAGTAGCGCAACGCCACCGATATCCATGCTCTCGATCGAGCTCATCGGGATCAGATTTACGACAACGATTGCGATCTCTCCGGTCGCGATTGCGGCGTGGACTTCCGGATGGAGCGTCTTTATCCTGCCGCCAAGCATCTCAGAAAATCCCGTCAATTCAGATACGTGGATTACAGGGATCCCGTTTCGTGAGATCTCTCTTGCAGTCCCTTCTGTTGCGATCATCTCTATTCCAAGATCAGACAGATCGTTTGTGAACTTTTTCAGGTCTCTTTTGTCTGATACGCTTATCAGGGCTCTTTTCATTTCGCTTCCCCCCTATCTGAAAGCAGTGAATTTACATTCTCCCGAAACCGGTTGATCTTACCAGCATTCCGTATGACATGGTCCGCAGATGCGATCGCCTCACCGATGCCCCACCGCATCTCGCGCTCGTCCCGCGCCTTTAATGATTCCATGCTTGTGATGGCATCGGATCGTTTTCTGCCGGAGATGCGTTTCAGGCGCGTATCGATCGGCGTATCGATTGCTATCAGCATAAAATCGTCTCCGAACTCGCATCTGAAGCAATCCACTTCGATAAGTCCCCTGATCCCGTCGATCACCACGGTATCAGCCGTTCCATAGAGTTTGCGGATCGCTGGAACGCACCGCTTTGCAATCGCATCCATCCCTTCTGCGGCTCTTAACTGGTCAGCAAGCCCGCCGATATTCGCGTCATTCGGGTCAATCCCGCATCTCTCTGCTTCTTCCCGCACGGCGTCGCCCATCACGATCACCGGAATGCCGCGCCTCTGCGCCACTCTTGACGCTTCGGACTTTCCTGATGCGGGCATGCCCACAAACGCGATGATTCGCATGTCGTAAATCTCATCTGGCGCAACCCTTAACTGTTGGGATTGTGATCATAACATACTGTTGCGCCGCTGTGGCTTAGCTCGGTAAAGCGGCTGATTCGTAATCAGCAGATCGTGGGTTCGAATCCCACCGGCGGCTTTGACCAGTTAGTGGGGGTACTGTATAAAAATCCGGGTGTTTTTGTAATGGTCAATCTGACCCTGAACACAAGAGCGACCGATACGATACAGGATCACTAACAGGATGATTTTTGTTCTTTGCGTCCTTGCGCCCTCGCGTCTTTGCGTTCTCATTCTCAGTTTAACGCAAAGTCGCAGAGACGCGAAGAGTATTGTCAACCCATGTCTCAACGTCTTTCGTGTTGTTGCACATCCGACTGACCATTACAAAATCCGGGTGTTTTCCTCTGATTTACTCGATGCGGATCATGAGTCGCGGTACGGTATCTCGATCTCGAGAAAGTCCCTTGCAACCTGCACATGATCGAATACCTCTTCCGCATCCTTTAGAAGCGGTGAAGCATCCGCATATCTCGAACTGATGTGCGTCAGCACCAGTTCCCGCACTCCTGCCTCCTTTGCAAGGAGTGCCGCCTCCCGTGCAGTGGAGTGCAGGGTCTCGCGTGCCCAACCGATGAGATCATGCGCCAGACTGCTGTCATGGATCAGCAGATCAGCGCCACGGCTTGCCTCGAGTATCTCGTCGGTTGGTCTGGTATCCCCGGTGTAGACGATGCGCCGCCCTGGTCTCGGGCTGCCAAGCACATCCTCAGGATGCACGGTAGTCCCGTCCACAACAACGCTCTCGCCACGCTGCAATCTCGAAAACAAAGGTCCCGGCGGGACTCCGAGTTCGATTGCCCGCTCCCGGTTGAACCTTCCGGTTCTCGGGTGCTCGGAGAGTGCATACCCGATCGAGGGCACATTATGCTCGGTCCGGATAGCGAGAATATCATACTCGTCCACTTCGACCACGTCTCCCGGTAACAGTTCTGTGATCTGCACCTCGAACTTCGGTCTGGTATGCCCGATGCGCGTGAGATACTCGATCTGGTCTCCGGACCGCTCTGGCGCGTATATGAACAACGGGTCGGTCCGCCCCTGGAAGGACATGGTCTGGACCAGTCCTGGTATGCCAAGGATGTGATCTGCATGGAGATGGGTGATGAAGATAGACGAAAGTTTCATCATCCCGGTCTTTGCCCGCATCATCTGCTGCTGGGTTCCTTCGCCGCAATCAAAGAGCATCAGCTCGCCTTCACGGTTGACAAGGATTGCGGACGGGTTCCTGTGCGGTGTCGGAAGCGAGCCGCCGGTTCCCAGGAATGTTACACGGAGCATGTATGCCGTATTTCAGTCCATGGGTATTTAGTTGTTATTATTGAGGGTCTTTCACATCCGGGCGGGGGCGGGGCGACTCCTGACAAGTCCCCCTTCCTATCTGTTCCCTGAGTCGGCGCCCCGCGCCCCGCAAGCCCGACGGCACCCACGCAAGCATCTTTCTCATTTATCGGGACCCCCCTCATCACGGGCGCCCCCGGAGCCAGCTGCTGCCCGTTTCTTGTGGTAAACTATTCTTTCTCGAGATCACAATAACAGTCCGGAGAAAATCTTGGCGTGCAGATGCAATAAAAAATCAAATCAGTTTCTCCAGTATTGGTAATTCGCTGTGGAATGCCTGCAGGTATGATGACCACATCTCCAATACCAACTTCGGTGGGCGAAAGATCTCCTGCTTCTACTATGCCCTTCCCAGATGTGATAAGATATCGTTCGTTTACGCCTTTGAGATAATGAAGTGTGGTCATTACTCCCGGCTTGACTCGTGCTCGCGCAATAGATAGAATCTCATCGTTTGACGAGTTCCATGTCTCTGAAATAAAGCATCGCTCCGGTGTAAAGAACTCATTCTCAAAATCACATTTTACGACTTCGGGTTTCATGGTTAGCCTCCCTTTTTAGTATTGCACTGACTTCCGCCATTATGCCTTCGACACCGCGCCCTGTTCCCGTTTCTTGATCCGGTAATAGTTAAGCGGATGCTTAATCCTCGTGCAGAGCCCATCAGCGCCTGCGCAGTTCCCGTACGTCTTCATCGTATCGCAGCCGGGCGCGGTGTATTCGCTCCCTGAGATGTGCTCGACCTGATATCTGGTCCGTGTTTCATCAAAGTCAGGCGATCCGCCGAAGATGTGGATGATCCCGTCCACGTCCATGCCGATATTCAGCAGAAACGATGTGGCAGCAAATCTCGCGGAGTGCGGGAGGTTGGCGCCTGCCTGCAGCATTCCAATCGCGTGTGCGATGCACGGCGGGAACGCATCCGGCTCGACCGCACCCTCGATCTCAAACTCGGTCTTCCGCGCTCCAAGCGACTCTCGCACATCGGCAATATGCTGTGATAACGCATCACAGATTTCAGGCGGGACGCCAAGCGGCAGATCCTGCTGTATGTGATCGCGGATCGCCTCCTGAAGCAGCCGTCTGAACTCGCGCAGTGAGAGCAGAACCGAGCCGTGATAGAGCCGCCTGTTCACGAGTTTCCATACGGGATCGTGCATACGGTTGGCGTACCTGACATACTCCGCGAAATACATCTTAAACCTCTGATCGGATGGGGTGGGATGCATCCCGAACTCCTGCCCCATAGCAATCAAGAAATCCCGCGGTTCGGTTCTAAGAGACTCGTGCACGGCTTTCGCCTCGGCAAGAGCGTATCTGCGGATCAGGTAATCATCGTCGATACAGGATACGATCATCCTGGCGATCGGGTAGGAGAGCAGTTCGAGTTCGGACGGGATTTCATCATTACTCTTAATCCCGCCCTCGATCGCCTGAATCACCCGGTCCATGCCGCGACGGCGGGCGCGGGCGTAAACGTGCTTCTCGAGGAGATCCGGGATCGGGATTTCAAGATCCCTGACGTAGGCTGTGGCGTCTGATGTGAATGGGTAGGTGGCAAGGTGGGGATCTGGGATCATATTCGGTATGTATTTACTGGTAGTTATGTGAATGTAAAATGACCTGTAAATCGATCATTCCGGCTGCTGGCTGCAGGATCATGAGAGCACACGGACGAGGTGCTGTTGATCGCTGATACCAGTGAGGCGTAGCGTCATCCGACATCGGTCCACACTTCCGGTATTCCGTACCTGCTGGCACGTTTTTAGGGAATGCCAGCGGGATTTTATATCACCTCTTAAGGATCTTCTTGAAGTACTCCAGATACCGCTTTGCCATAACTTCCCTTGAAAAATGCTCTTCGACGCGTCTTCTGCACTCATAAGGATCGATCTCGCTTGCCTTATCGGCAACGATGATCTCCTGCACCTCATCTAACGCATCACAGAGAAAACCTGTCACACCGTCCACTATCTGGTCGGTCAAGCCACCGCTCCGGAGCGCGATCACAGGCGTTCCGCAGCACATCGCTTCTGTAGCATGTAGCCCGAATATCTCCATGAACGGGTACATCGGAAGCGAGATCACGGCTTTTGCGTTCTGGAGAAACTCTATCTTCTCTTTGTATGACACGGTGCCATGATACCGAACCTGAGTGCCATCGCATCGGGATTTCACCTCTTCGACATATTCCAGACTCTCGATGAAGCGATCCTCGCCGCAGACATCCCCACAAGCGCCTGTGTCCTTCATCAACTGAATAAACTCCAGAATTCCTTTATCGCGGCATATCCTATTTGCAGACATGTAGCGCCCCCCTTTCTCGGCTTTGAATGGATACAACTTGGTATCTATACCATGCGGAATCCGTCTGCATGATACCCCCATGCGATTTGAGATGTTCATCGCCTGAGCGCGGGACGCTGCGATGAAGTATGGATCACCCTTTATCCGTGGGGCTCGCTCCCAGCCACACGTTCCATGAAATACATGGCAGATGTTCGCATCAGGATCTGCTATCGTGTGGTCGTATACCAGAGCGGATCCGATATTATCGAGTATGATATCATAATCCTTCAGATATTTTTCATAGACCCGGTATGCCCTCTCTTCCTTCGCAAACCAATCGTGGCACATATCCTGCGATTCCTCCACGGTCTCTATTACCCTCAGTTTCGGTAGGTTCGCAGGAAAGATCGAACCCTTGCAACATGCAACAGCAACCTCATCTACCCCATCGAATTTGCAGAGTTCTGTTGCCAGATCGCCTACAACAAGTTCGGTTCCACCATACTTTCTAAAGTCTATCGCTTTTTCCGCAGGCGAAATGATAAATATTTTCATTTATTATTCACCATTTCAAATATAACATTTTTAATTTCTTCCTTGTCCAGTACATCCTCTTTTTCCAGTGGGACTCTCGTCATGATTCTCGTATACCTTCCTTTAGTAATCTCTGTTGTCACGTCAACTTTAACACCGTTGATAGTTGCGCTGGGGCGATCCGCAATCACCGGAAGAACGACGCCGAAATCTACGTCAATGATGTTACCTTCGTTTCGGGCAGTTGCCACAACATCAGTACCACCCCATCTTAACTCAAATGATAATAAACTTTCACCGACGCGAGTCTCTTAACCGATATGTTCCAGTCCCTGGCGAGGTATGGACAGATCGTGACACTCTCCGGAGCTTGCGGCGTAATGCCGAGAAATCCACGAACGATCGTGTACAGATAGATCGTTGCGGACCACGCCTGGATGAAGCATCCGGCACAACTTGGAGAATCGGGCACTGTCGATTTTTCCAGTGAGCTCGCCATGCC
>DAOURL010000072.1 GCA_030625165.1 Methanosarcinales archaeon
GTCAAGACCGGATTTAAGTTCGGGACTCATTTTCGAGTCTATAAACAATTTAAAACCGATGCGCACTCAGAATACCTTGTGCACACCATCGCGTCCGATTATACTTTCGCTCTGCCCGAACTCTCGCGCGCTGTGCGCATCGCAAACACCGTCCACAAGCGGATGGTCTTTGGCTATCCCGATGACCGAACCGGAGATGAAGCCGGCGGGGTTGGATATGTCGAGATTGGCTGGATCAGATTATAACTTGATGGGCATGATAAACAATAAACAAGATAGACACGATCGACATGATTGACCTGATAGAGACGATTCGGAACCGGGCGAAGGCGTGCAGAGCGCGCGTCGGAATCGGCATTGCAGGCGGCACGGCAAGCGAGTCCTTGATCGCGGATATCGAGAGCGCACGCGGGTTCGCAGATGTTGTGCTGATCGGGGACGAGAAGGAGCTGTCTGCAACCGGCACCGATCTTGAGATCATCCATTCGGATAAGCCGGAAGTTGAACTGGTGGACCGACTCGTGGACGGGCGGATCGATGCCGCTGTCCGCGGCACGCTTGGCGCCACAAAGACCCTTGGCTACTTAAAAAGCGTGCTTCAAGTTTCGAGACTGGAGAGACTTGCGCTCCTCACAACCGCTGATGGTGCTGCGTTCTTCCTTGTGCCAGTCGGGATCGATGAAGGAAATTCGGTGGCAGACCGGGTCGATCTGGTCTCTAAAAGCGTAAATGCCATCAGGAGATTTGGGATAACGGAAAAGGTGGCTGTTCTTTCAGGCGGCAGATTCGAGGACGCTGGTAGGAGCGAGATCGTGGACCAGAGTCTTGCTGATGGCGAAGTTGTCGCAGAGAGACTCTGTGAACTCGGGATCGATGCAAAACACTACGGAATCCTCATCGAAGATGCGATTGGGGGTGCAAACGTCATCGTTGCGCCTGACGGGATCACGGGAAACCTGATCTTTCGCACATTGACATTTCTTGGGGGTGGTGGCGGATTTGGCGCGCCTGTGCTTGCGGATCTGGTCTTTGTGGATACGTCACGGGTGAAGGTGAAGTTCTCGGATGCGATCATGCTTGCAAGCGCGCTTGCGTGGGCTGCGGAGTTGTGATTACTTTTTGCAGCGATAGGACGGGTTTTTCGAGTGAATTGCAGATTATTTTATAATGATGATCGGTTGTGAGAATTGTATGGGTTTTTGGAGATTCGATTGAGATTATACAATCTCCCAGCCTCCAGCAATTTTTTCTTCCTCTTGCTTTCTCAGGATCTTCCAAAACCTCTTTTAGGGAGTTACAAACCTTTTCAAACTCTTGATGAGATTGTAATCCCTCTAACAGTCTACAAAACTCCTCCCTGTTTGTTGCAATGAAATCTCCTATTTCGCATTTTTTATGACCCCTTTTACAGCTTAAGTCCAAAGAATATGTTTCGTTCTTGACGATCTCTTCTTTCGCCAGCCCACATTTTGTTTCATCGATGGATTTAACGTTATAAAAGAAATCTTCGAGCAATTCACTTTCTATCAGGTCTTCCAGTCGCTCCAAAACCTTTTCATACTCGATATTATCCTGCCCGCACATCCCGGATAGGATCATATAGATCCTCGAAGCAATTCTATGATCGTAAGATCGTAGTTCGGATAATCTTATGAATGTGCTTTCTAAGTCTCCTTCTTCCTTTAGGTAGGAGTGCAGGGCTATACAATCTTTTAGGATAGTCCTCTTGAATTCCATCAGCACATAACTCGATGTCAGAACATCCTTTCCCTTCAAATATTCAGATAGCTCATATCGATCTCTTCCGAAAATCTTCTCAATTTGTATTGTGGTATCGAGAAATAATTTAGTCATGCTCATCCACATACATCTCAGTTAAACCTTCAATTACTGGAGTCGTAAAGATTCCAGCATCCAGCAGGACCTCCTGGAGTTTCTGTTTAGTTCTCCGATCTGTGCGCCTTAAAATACTGATCGCATCACCTAACGCCCCCACTTGTCCTTCGGTTAATTTTTCTGATTTTAGATTTTTTATGGCAGACTCCAACCTGAGTACGGCTTTTCTATCGTCCCCCGTACTTATCTTCCACAATTCATTCAGTTTTTCTTTGAATTCGAAGAAAAATATTTGTCTATCTCGTATATCCTCAAAGTTTTCCATGACATTTTCGACCGACCTTTCCAGATCACAAAACAGGAGTAAAGCTTTTGTATCGGTACTGGTTGGCTGGAAATGAGTATCTACAAATTCAAAAATGTTTTCGCGTATTGCAGGGATATCTACCCCATAATCCATTCCGACAGTCATAGAAGTCTCGATCGGAATCCGAACTTCCCTATAAAGGATATGATTTTGAATCTTGTCGGACGTAACTTGGATAGGACTTTCCGTGCGAGCAACTGCAGTCCCCGCTCTCATCATTTTTCAAAAACCTCTTTAATTTTCATCAAATCTTCTATCAATTTCTCCACATCTTTCTTCTGGCATTCGAAACTGATTGATTCAATATCCGCATTTTTTCTACTCAATTCTTCGGACGGCGATCTTAACATGAATTGCATCTGTACAGTAGAAAATAAATTAACACCTTCTTTTCCCCAATGTTTTAGAATTTCCCAATCAAAATCGTCCAATAATGAATTTTTGCAGGTAGTTTGGAAAAGGAATTTTTCGATGAGTTCTTTCGTTATTATTCCCTTTTCAATCATCTCACGCTTCTTTCCTATCTCTTCCCGTTTGTTTTCTGGAAATTTCTTTAAAAATTTACTTTCTTTATCTCCCAATATCATACGCAAAAGACTATACGCTTCGTTCTGCCACGCATCAAACTGTTCTTGTTTGATCGAGGATGATGCTAATTCGTCATCTAAACGATCGCTTTTTAGAGTAACACCGATGCCGACTGGTGAAAATTTTAATTCTGCATCCCCATCATCAAGCATGCTTTTGAATATTGTTAAACACTGTTTAAATTCATCCAAACCTATTTCGTCGTTTTCAACTTTTTTCTTCATATTCACCATCTGTTAAATTGGGTGTCTTAACATGTGACATTTGTGCATATAAACACATACGGTTTATTTAAGTACCACCGATCTCACCACCCATCTAAACCTCTCTGATCGTATTCCGCGCCACATTCGGTCCGAAAATCTCCCAGATCCTCTCCTCACCCGCATCTACAAGCGATTCTGTCATGGCATACTCGGCATCATGCTTTCGGAGAGGGCGTGTGTGGGGATTCAGAGATACCGGCGTCACCGAAAGGTTTAAGTTCATTGTGAATATTTATTCATTAATGCCAAGACCGAGACGCCACCGGTATATACGGTCATCATTCGATTACGATTACTGGAGACCGTGTGCAACCTGTCTGGAGGACCGCGGCGAAGTGGTCCTGAAGATGGAAGAGATGGAAAGTATCCGGCTGAAGGATCATCTCGGGATGGACCAGCGTGAGGCGGCAGACCTTATGAAGGTCTCGCAGCCAACATTCCACAGGATCCTCTCCGAGGCAAGAAGAAAGATCGGATGCGCACTGGTCTCTGGCAAAGCGATACGAATACATGGAGGGACGTACGAGATGGCAATAACTCAACAGAGGAAGTTCCAGTGCTACGACTGCCAGCATGTATGGGAGGTTCCTTATGGCATCGGAAGACCCCCGAACTGCCCGAAATGCGGAAGCGTGAACATACACAGGGCAGAGGATGATCGCGGCTATGCCAGAGCCGGAGGTGGCAGACATGGTATGCAGTAACAGTGAGATGGTGAAATCATGAATAAAGACGAAGAAAGTATGGCTCAGGAAAAACGCTTAAAAGAGCGTATGGGAAAAGTAAAGCACAAAATAATGGTTATGAGTGGAAAGGGCGGCGTTGGGAAGACCACCGTAGCAGTCAACCTTGCACTCACACTCGCGGCAAAGGGATATGAGGTCGGGATCATGGATGCCGACATTCACGGTCCGAATGTCCCGAAGATGCTCGGGATTGAGGACAAACGTCCCGAGATTTCAGAAGACGGTATAGCTCCGGTCTTCGTACCTCCGCGCCTTAAGGTCATGTCCCTTGCATTTCTGCTTGCAGACAAGGATACGCCAGTGGTATGGCGGGGACCGCTCAAGATGGGCGCGATCAAGCAGTTCCTATCCGATGTCTTCTGGGGCGATCTGGACTGCCTGGTAATCGACCTCCCGCCCGGAACCGGCGATGAACCATTGAGTGTTGCCCAGCTGATCCCGGAGATCGACGGCGCGATCGTTGTCACCACTCCGCAGGACGTTGCCCTGCTGGATTCGAGGAAGTCGGTGACTTTCGCAAAGGAGCTTGGCATGCATGTAATCGGGATCATAGAGAACATGAGCGGGTTCAAATGCCCGGAATGCGGTGAAGCGATCGATCTATTCAAGATCGGTGGCGGGGAACATGCTGCCGCTGACATGGGTGTACCGTTCCTTGGCAGGATTCCAATCGAGGTCAATATCGTTGAGTCCGGCGACAGCGGCATTCCATTCGTGCTTGCACACGATTCAGAGGCTGCCAGCGCCTTCGAGACGATCGTTGACAGTATAGAACACATTGTAAAAGGAGAGTGATAAACATGAAGATATGCGTAACATCAACGGGACCATCCCTGGATGCGCCCGTAGACCCGAGATTCGGCAGATGCCAGTATTTCATGATCGTGGACTCGGAGACGATGGAATATGAGGCGATGCAAAACCCGAGCATAGGCGCGTCAGGCGGTGCCGGGATACAGGCGGCGCAGACCGTTGCCGGCAAGGGCGTCGGCGTCGTCGTCACAGGAAACCTGGGACCGAATGCGGTCCAGACACTCACTGCCGCCGGAATCGAGATGGTGACGGGCGCAAGCGGCACCGTCCGCGATGCAGTCGAGCAGTACAAGAGCGGAGGGCTTTCGCAGACCACGAGTCCAACTGTTCCCGAGTATTCCGGACTAGGCGGCGCTGGCGGTGGTGCTGGCGCAGGTGCCGGAATGGGCGGCGGCAGAGGTGTGGGCGGCGGTCGTGGCGGCGGGGGCGGAGGTCGTGGCATGGGCGGAGGTATGGGAAGAGGTATGGGCATGGGAGCTCCGGTAACGCCCGCACCCACAGCGTCAGCCCCACCTGTACGGACGAGAGATGAGGAGATACAAGCCCTGGAAAGTCAGATGAACGAAATCAAGGCAAAACTGGAAGAACTAAAGAAATAGGAGGCAAACAAGATGAGAGGTGGACACAGGAATATGTACTATGCGACAGGCATGCCCGGCTGGATGCGGCTTGGATATTCTCCGGGCTGGGTTGGGCGGAGTCCAGGTGGACTGCCACCAACAGCACAGTACCTGATGACCGGAACATGGCAAACGCCACAGCCGCAGGCTATGGCGGCAGGCATGCAGGCAGGCATGCCAGCAACCCCTGGGCAGCAAGAGGTCTCGATCTTAGAGTCCCAGGCAGCGATGCTCGAAGGGCAACTGGGACAGATCAGGAAGAGGATCGAAGAGATGAAGAGATGAAGTACAGAATCGATGAATCGCTCTGCGTAGGATGTGGATTGTGCGTGAACGTATGCCCGGTGCGAGCAATAACCATGGCGGATACAGCACAAATCAATATTGACAGCTGCACCGGCTGTGGAACATGCGCAGGCGTTTGCAATAAAGGAGCGATCATCGAGGTGCCGGATCTGGATAAACCGATGCAGGAGACTGCGTCCTTGCCCGCGGTAGTTGCGTCCGGAGTTGCAACTGCCATAGGGGCGCTCGGAAACGCGGTCAAGCGATACGCAAGTAGCAGCACCTCTACCGGCTCCCGTCGGGGCGGCGGTATGGGGCGCGGAGGTGGTCGTGGCGGAGGCGGCGGTCGCGGTACGAACAGACAGAATAAAAGGAGGCGGTAACAATGCCAAGAGGAAGAGGTTTTGGAAGAAGGGGCTATGGATTCTGCAGATGGTATCCATTGCTTCCGACGAGATCGATACCTACGGGAACGGCGTATCCATGGTTCTATCCAGCGTTCCCAAGAGGTGGATACATGAGTTATTACTGGAGGTGATAGAAATGCAAGCAAGACACCGATACCTGTATTATGCAACAGGCGTGCCAGGCTGGATGCGGTTTGGTTATTCCCCAGGCTGGGGAGGGCTGCCACCGGGAGCTCAGTATTTGATGACCGGAACATGGCCATCAGCTTACCCAATGCCAGCAGGCATGCCAGCCCCGGTTATGCCAGCCATGCCCGCGCAGCAGGAGATCTCGATCTTAGAGTCTCATGCAGCGATGCTTGGGCAGCAGTTAGAGCAGATCAAGAAAAGAATCAATGAACTGAAGAGGTGATAAAAATGAATGGATGGTACGAAGAGATCGATGACCCCTATTGTTGGGGCAGATGCAGAAGGTTCCCGTGGCTGCCAAGACGGTGGTGGGCTATGCCGGATATGCCACCTGTGCCGCCGGCACCTGCACCGATGCCAGGTTATGCACCACCAGCATACACACCGCCAGCATGGACCGAAGAGCAGGAACTCGCAATGCTTGAGTCTCAGGCAGCGATGCTTGAGCAGCAACTGGAACAGATCAAGAAAAGACTCGAGGAGCTGAAGAAATGATGCAGATGGGTTCAGGAAGAGGAGGCGGCATGGGCAGAGGAGGCGGAAGACAGCATCTTGGCCCTGCTCAGTCGTGCAGATGCCCGAACTGCGGATACACCCAGCCACATCAGCCGGGTGTGCCGTGCCTTAATCAGGCATGTCCGAAATGCGGAACAAGAATGGTGGGTGCATAACCTACCATTCTGATATTTTTTTGGAGTTAAATGAGCGTGGATATCGACGAACTGGCTGAAAAATTGGAAACTCAGGTATTAGAGGATGCCAGAGGGGTGTTCTCAGAGACGGTGATCGAATATGCCTACAATCCGAGAAACGTAGGAGAGATCAGTGATGCCAACGGAGTCGGGAAGATAACAGGCATCTGCGGGGATACGGTGCAGATACAGATCCGTGTTGAGGATGGCAGAATACGAGAGAGCGGATTCTTAACTGATGGGTGCGGCACGTCGATTGCATGTGGAAGTATGCTCACCGAGATGATCAAGGATAAAACGATTGAGGAGGCGTTGATGATCAACAGCGGCGATCTCCTGCGCAGTCTGGACGGACTGCCTGAGGAATATGTGCACTGTACGGTCCTCGCGGTAGATGCACTTCATGCAGCGATCGATGATTATCGCACGAATTTTAGAACAACCAGACAAACTTATGCGAGATAAAACAAGGAGATGATCAAGAATGAAAGTATGTATTCCGACCGCGGGAGTTGGCGGCATCGATGATTTCGTGGGTCAGCATTTCGGCAGGGTTCCAACATACACCCTCGTAGATCTTGACACAAACAAGGTCGAGGTAATTCCGAACACGAGCGAGCATAGGGGTGGTGTTGGAGTGCCGCCAGAGTTCATATCGAAAACGGGCACCCACGTCATGCTCTGCTCCGGGCTGGGACCGAAAGCGGTTCAGATGTTCGAAGAGTTCGGCATCGACGTCTTCGTTGGTGCAGAGGGCACGGTGCGCGATGCGATCGAGGCATGGCAGCAGGGGCGGCTTACGGAAGCGACCGATGAGAACGCGTGTAAAGAGCACAGGGATCACTAAACCAACGAGAGATATGACCCAACAATGATCATATCAATAGCAAGCGGAAAAGGAGGTACAGGGAAGACTACAGTGGCTGTAAATCTTGCGTTGTCGCTCCCCGATGTGCAGTTACTGGATTGCGATGTCGAAGAACCGAATTCGCATATCTTCCTCAAACCAGAGATAGATGATGTAAAGTCAGCATGTACACTTATGCCCGCGGTCGATAACGATTTGTGTGATTACTGTGGGAAATGTGCGGCTGCATGTGAGTATAACGCAATCGTCGTGCTCCCGACACAGGTCATGGTCTTTCCTGAACTCTGCCATGGCTGCGGTTTATGCTCCATGGTCTGCCCGCGGGATGCGATCAGCGAGGAGTCAAGGGAGATCGGCGTTGTCAGGAAGGGGAGAAGTGGCGACAACATAGAACTCGTGTATGGGCTGCTGAATATTGGCGAGATTATGGCAGCACCCCTGATAGACCATGTCAAAGAGGAGATCGATCCGGAAAAGACCGTGATCGTTGATGCGCCCCCTGGAACAGCATGTCCTGTGATTGCAGCGATATCGGGCAGCGATTACTGTATTCTCGTGACAGAGCCGACGCCGTTTGGACTGTATGATCTGAAACTGATAGTAGAGGTGCTTAAAGTGCTAAAGATTCCTTCTGGCGTGGTTATAAATAAAGCGGGGATCGGGGACAGGGAAGTCTACGACTACTGTAAAGAAGAAGGGATTCCGATCTTGCTTGAGATTCCTTATGATAAGAAGATCGCAGAGTATTATTCGGAAGGCATGCCATTCGTGAATGCGATTCCAGAGTGGAAGGACCGATTTTCCGGAATGATCGATGGAATCAGGGGGGAATTATGAAGCAGATAACTGTCATAAGCGGAAAGGGCGGCACAGGGAAGACGACACTCGTCGCATCGTTTGCAGCCCTTGCCGAGAACACGGTTATTGCTGACTGCGATGTGGATGCGCCCGACCTCCATCTGTTGCTGCATCCGGAGATCGTGAAAAGAGAGGAGTTCAAGGGCTTAAACGTTGCAGCAATGGATAAATCGAAATGCACAGAATGCGGAATATGCGAAGAAGCATGTAGATTCAAGGCAATATCTGATACAAAGTCCGGTTATGCGGTCAATCCGACACGCTGTGAGGGCTGTGGCGTATGTGTCTTCGTGTGTGATCAGGATGCGATCACCCTTACAGAGCGCGTCTCCGGGTACGCATTCATCTCAAAGACGAAATACGGGACGATGGCACATGCACAGCTAAACATCGCAGAAGAAGCGTCCGGAAAACTGGTAACCGTTGTCAGGAACAATGCACAGCGGGTCGCAGAAGAGGAAGGTTCCGACCTCATCCTGATCGATGGGTCGCCAGGTATCGGCTGCCCTGTGATTGCATCCTTAACCGGTGTTGACCTTGCGCTCGTCGTCACCGAACCCACGATGTCAGGACTGCATGACCTCGAGCGAATCCTCGATGTGACCAGACATTTCGGGATTGCATCAGTTGTCTGCATCAATAAATACGATATCAATGAAGCGAACAGCAGGAGGATCACCGAGTTTTGCCAGGAGCGCGGGGTCACGATTGTCAGGAATATTCCTTACGATCCCGTAGTCACCGAGGCGATGGTTGCAGCCATGCCAGTGGTTGAATTCTCAGATGGAGCAGTATCGGACGCGATAAAGGAGATATGGGCGAGCATAAGATGAAGATGGTTTATGGACCGGTTCCATCACGGCGGCTTGGTCGCTCTTTGGGTGTCAATCCGATCCCACTTAAAACCTGTAACTATTCCTGTGTGTACTGCCAGCTTGGCAGGACAATGCAGATGACCAATCAGCGTAGAGACTTCTTTCCACCAGAAGAGATACTAAACGAGATCAAAGGAGTAATAGAAGTAAAGAGCGGTCTTGGTGAAATAGATTTTGTGACTTTCATAGGAGAAGGTGAACCGACGTTATGCAAAAGCATCGGTTGGTTAATCAGGGAGACCAAAGCAATAGCAGACATTCCCATAGCTGTTGATACAAATGGTTCGCTCCTTTACAGAGAAGATGTAAGAAATGACCTTTCACAGGCAGATGTTGTTATGCCGTCCCTTGATGCTGGCACCGCCGAAACATTCAGAAGGATAAACAGACCGCATCGCGGGATTGATTTTAAGAAGGTTATCGAAGGCATGGAAAAGTTCAGGCAGGAGTATGATGGCGAGATATGGCTGGAAGTCATGCTGGTAAAAGGGATCAATGACTCGGAAAAGGAACTGGAAGCAATAAAAAGCAGGCTTGCGAAGATAGAACCCGACAGAATTTATATAAATGTTCCGATAAGACCTCCTGCAGAATCATGGGCAGTCCCACCGGATAAAGAGGCGATCACATTAGCACACGCGATTCTTGGTGATGGTAACGTGGTAGATATTGCTGCAGAGGAGACCGGTGAATTTTCTATTGAAGGATTCACAAACCCAAAAGACGCTATTTTAGCAATAATAAGACGGCATCCAATGAGGGAGGAGCAGGTCATAGAAACGCTGAAGAAATTCGAGGTGGGGGATGTTCACGATGATCTTAAAAGGATGGAAGAAAGCGGAAAAATAAAGAAGGTGAAATACAGGGAGAAAATCTTCTGGCTTACAGTGGAGGATAAAAGATGGGCATGATTAATCCAAAACATGAGGGCGGTGAAAAAGCCAAAAGCATTGTCATGTCTTTTTACCGAGCGTTCAAAAGTTTAGGGTCAGCTCTTCCAACGTTGCTTGGGGTCGTCCTGCTTTTGGGACTTTTCCTGACCTACGTATCAAAGCAATTTATTGCATCTGTATTTACAGGGGAGTTGTTTCGTGATACGGTAATTGGTTCTGCGGTCGGGAGTATTTCAGCGGGTAATCCCATCACCAGCTATATAATAGGTGGAGAGCTTATGAAGGGGGGTGTGAGTCTATTTGCGATAACCGCTTTCATAGTGACATGGGTTACGGTTAGTATAGTTCAATTTCCCGCGGAAGCAGCTATTTTAGGCAAACGATTCGCAGTTATTAGAAACTCGCTGAGTTTCTTTCTCGCCATCCTTGTATCCATAGCAACTGTTACCACATTGATGGTGATTCAATGAATGTCTGCTCGTGAGAAAAACAGAAAATGAAGGTTTTAGCGGAGAAGAAAAGAGAAGGAAATATAGAAAAATAACAGCGACCAAAAAATAGAAATCATAGTACTTACCTCTTTTTGTTTTCTTCTCCGCTAAAACCTTCATTTTCTGTATTCCTCACGACCAGACCTTCATTGAAACACCATCAATGTGGTACCATTTGCTATGGATACAAGGATGGCTAGAAAGAAACTCAGCGAGTTTATAATAAATGAGAATCGTTTGACTAAAATAGCTGC
>DAOURL010000055.1 GCA_030625165.1 Methanosarcinales archaeon
GAGGAGTTTGAGACCTCTGTGGAGATATTCACCCGGGTTCTGGTGAAATACCTCATACCCAGAGATGAGATCGAGAGCTTCATAGCTGAAGTGCGGTCAGATGGCTACGAGATGTTTCGAACCCTTTCAAAAGAGCCGGAATCTTTTCCGGGCTTGAAATGTCATCTTCCCGGCGTCGAGATCGTTACGCTGCGGGTTTTTAAGCGGGCGCCCGTGGTTGGATGGACGTTGGCTCAGATCGGGCTTCGGAAGAAGTGTGGTGTCACAGTGCTTGCGGTACGCCGGAACTCGCAGATGATCTCCAATCCCGACGGAGACCTGCACTTCTGTGCCGGAGATCTGGTTGTTGTCATCGGACCGCCGGATAAGATTGTCAGGGCCATGGTTTTATTCAATAACCCGGAAGGGGAGTAATTAACACACGAGTTAGAAGGATGATGGAAGTATGATCGCACACATCATGGGAATCCTTGAAAGGAAATCGCAGAACAGCGCAGTCGTCGATGTCGGCGGCATCGGGTATGAGCTACACATCCCTGTGTGCACACATAGCGTGCTGCCAGAACCGGGAAGTCCTGTGCAACTGCATACCCACCTCCATGTAAGGGAGGACGCGCTCCTTCTGTATGGGTTCTCAAGCACAAGGGAACTTGAGTTCTTCAGGTTACTGCTTGGAGCATCGAGGATCGGACCGGGCGTTGCCTTAAATATCCTGTCCGGAATATCGTTTGATGAATTCAAATCTGCCGTGTACAACGAGGACATCAACCGCTTGAGCAGCATCTCAGGCATCGGGACAAAGACCGCAAAGCGGCTCGTTCTCGAACTCAAGGATAAGATCACAGATATGCCCACCGAGCCCGGGTATCCGGCAGATACTGCAAGTGCTGCCATCGCTGGCATGGTCTCGCTTGGATACACGAGAAGCGTGGCAGAGACTGCCGTCCACGCGGCACTCCGGTCGGGATCGGTCTTCGATATCGGGGAACTGATCAAAGCCGCGCTTAAGAATGTTTAGGAGTGCGCACGAGATGCGAACACCCCATATCGAGTATCTCGACCATCCTGCTGATGTGAAGTTCAGGGTGCGCGGAAGAACGATCGAAGAGGCGTTTGAGTACGCCGCGCGTGCGATGTTTGGCGTGATGATCGATCCCGATACCGCAGCAACCATAGAACCGATACGAACCATCGAGATCGATCTATCCGCTGATGACTGCAAGGACCTGCTGTACGACTTTCTTTCGGAACTACTGTACCTCTTCGAAGTCGAAGAGATTGTATTTGGCAGGTTCGATGTGGGGCAGATCGATCAGGTGGAGGGTGGGTATCATCTCAGGGCGCAGGTCTCTGGCGAACCGATCGATCGGGGGCGGCACAGGTTCGGGGTCGGTGTGAAGGCGGTCACCTTCCACGATATGGTGATCGAACGGATGGATGATGGGTATACGGTGCAGGTGCTTGTCGATACGTGAAACGAACGTAACTACCCGAGGTACATAAAACACCATCACAAGACTTCATCGTACAGGCACTACCTGACTCGGAACATAATAGAATCCCAAAAGGTAACTACTCAGGTATGTTGATTGGTCTCACGATTGCGATTCTATGCTTCATGGCAGGAAAAATAACCGCAGAGTGCGCGGAGGTTCGCAGAGCTGCATCACCCTCCGCGTCCCTCCGCGTACTCTGCGGTAAAATTTTAGGATATAGTAACTTCACTAGAATTTCCGGTTGCTGTGAAGAGCAAAACGACTCACACACCCTTAACCGCCCGCGGATCTACAGCAACCCCGCGGCTCGACTCAACCATCTCGCGCCCGCTCATCATCGCTCTTCCAACCCCAAACGCCATGCTGCCACAGACGATTACCTCATCCATCGGTCTGATCTGCGGGTCGGCGCTGACTACGCCGGGCGCAAGGATCGATCCTTTCGGCAGGAAATCATCGATCTCGACCCTGTAGATGTCAGGGGGCATGTTGGCAGCCCCTGCAAGCGTCGGTGCGATCGTGCCGTATCTGGTGGATGACGCAATCTGCTCGCGATCCGCGAATATCCGGAATCCGGACCTACCTGATTTTACCCGTGCGCGATCCGGGATCAGTTGTCCCCCAACGCCTCGCCCGAACTGGTAGTCTGCAATCGCCCGAACCGTAGCGAGTGGGGATCTCCTGCTTCTTTCGCGCGATTGTGATGATACGATCCCGGCAACGGATTCCCGCAACATGGCAAGCGAATCATCCGACAGCAGACTTCCGGTGGCAGCGGCAGAGTACACAATCTCGATTCCGAGATCGCGCTCAACCATCCGGCAGACATCGAAAAATCCGCCGCTGACGTGCGCGATGACGTTTTTGTACGCATGTTTCGCAAGATACGTGCGCAGGCATGATGCGACCCACGCGGTCTCATCGAGACTCCACTCGCCGGTGACAGCGATATCGTAGTGCGCCGCAGGATACACGGTCTCGAGTTCTCTTGGAACAACACCGAGCGGCGATGTCAGTATGATCTCATGGACATGCTGCCGGTACCCTTTGAGCGCATCGAAGAACCTCGCATGAGACTGTGACAGCGAGTATGGTTTCTTTGCCGAGCACGGCAGTATCACGAGGGTATCGGTATCGGCATCGGGCGGAGTGAATCTGGAGAGCACACGCTCGGCAAATCTGGTGACCTCGACGCGATTCTGGGATTCCGCGGTGTTCGCAACGAGAACGCTCTTCCGCACCGTCGGGGTGCGTTCCTCGAGATACGTGTGCTCAGAGTCCAGTAACCTGAGCACCGCTGTGAGATACGGTTGGGATCTGCACTGCTTCTCCACATATTCGCGCAAGATTCCATCGCGGATGCATTCGCGTACGGTTCTCAATTCTTCGCTCAATCTGGCGATGTTATGATCCGCAAGCAGTCTGGCACGCTCTGACCTCGAGAGGCTGCGCAACTCTTCCGGAGTCCCGACCCCTGTGCAGATCGCACACGAGCACGGGAACTCGCGCAGACGGTCGATCGATCTTGCACCTTCTCTTGTCAGGTACAAGTCCTGATACCCGCGTATTGTGCAAGCGGTGTCGTCAACGAGATCGATTCCGAGATATATCAGCACAGCGAGGTTCTCTGGCGTTGCAAGCGCGGGCGCGTACACAGCGGTGTCTGGCATCGTGTTATTCTTCAGTCTCAGCACGGCATCGACGAGTGCCCTTGCCTGATTCTCAAAGAGTGCCGCCGCACCGATCACATAGAGGTCGCGACCGCCCGGTATATCTGCCTGTGCCGGATGGATCACCTCGCCAACAGCGCCATCGTGACCGGATAGCTGTGATGCTGGTGATAGTGGTTGCGCCGGGCGGTTGACGATCTCTGGTGGCGCATGGGGCGGAAGCGACCTGTGCGGCAGTATCAGCAGTTTACCGGGATCAGCCGATCTTTCCGGGCTTTCGCCCCGGTCCCACACGCACCCACAATCGATGATGCTGCCCTGGTGCTTCACGAGCAATCCGGAGTCCAGGATCGCTGGCGTCCGGATTCGCTGATCCAGCATCAGTCTGCCGATCCTTGCGGCGCAGTCCCGGTCAGTTACCTCAAAGTATCTGGTCATCTATTGCCTCATCGATTTCGTTCATTATTCGGATAGTCTCTTAATACTGCTTGAACCTTGCGAACCAAGTTCTACCTCAACCCCTCCCGACCTCGCACCTACGCTCCACCCCCTCTCCGACCTCCGCCGATTACATTTATACGTATTGACTCGCATATATTCAATCGGTGGTAACCATGAGATACGAGATCACAGGGGATAACCTGCAGATTGTTACGTTGCATCTGGATGGAAATGAGATCGTGTACGCCGAAGCTGGCGCGATGAATCACATGAGCCCTAACATGCAGATGGAGGCAAAGATGAAAGGCGGGCTCTTTAGCGGGATCAAGCGGAAACTCAGTGGGGAATCTCTCTTTCTCACCGAATTCACACCTGCCGGCAGCAGCGGGTATGTTGCATTCGCAGGAAATGTTCCAGGGAGGATCAGACCGATCGAATTGCACGGAACCGAGTTTCTTGCGCAGAAGGATGCGTTCCTCTGTGCGGAAAGCGGCGTTCACTTAGATATTGCGTTTACGAAGAAGCTCGGAGCAGGATTCTTCGGAGGAGAGGGATTCATTCTTGAGAAATTCAGTGGAGACGGTACTGTCTTCATACACGCATGCGGGGACTTCGTCGAGATGGATCTCTCGGAAGGCGAGTCCGTGAAGGTTGATACTGGCTCAGTCGTGGGATTCGATGCCACTGTCGGGTACGACATCACGCGTGCTGGCGGGATCAAGACATCGCTCTTCGGAGGGGAAGGGATATTCTTAACAACGCTGACCGGTCCGGGTCACATCATCCTCCAGTCGATGACGATAGCGAATCTCGCGTCAGCGCTGCGGGCATTCCTGCCAGCAAGCAGAACATCCGGTTCGACATCGAGTGGATTTGGAGGGCTTCTCGGGGACTAAAACTCGAGGGATTGCCATAGTCAAGCATTCCACACCAGTATCCGCCACAGCCCCACCACCATAACGTCCATCATAACGTTTATCACATAAGCGTCCAGAAGAAGTGGCATGATCATCTTCTCAAAAGTACTGGCAGACCGCGCTACAGTCTGGGAGGCGATACGTGCGAGAGAGTTAGCATGTGCAGAGGCGCCCGATGACTTAATCAGGTTCTCTTCTGAGGTCAAGCCGGTCATCATGTGGAACATCACGCGTGAGTGTAATCTCTCGTGCAAACACTGTTACATGGATGCAAGGTCGAAACATCCCGACGAATGGACGCTCGAAGAAGGAATACGCTTCATCGATGAGATGGCTTCGTTTGGCGCACCGATACTCATCGTAACCGGCGGAGAGCCGCTCATCAGTGAAAATTTCTTTCCCTTTGCCTTCCACGCAAAAGAGAAGGGAGTTCGCATGGTGATATCCACAAACGGAACACTGATCACGCCAGAAGTGGCTGCGCTGCTGGCAGAGGCAGACATCAGGTATGTCGGGGTTAGCGTGGATGCAGCCAATGCAGAGATGCATGATTCGTTCCGTGGCGTGAAAGGGGCTTTTGACCGCGCGATGGAAGGGATAAAGAACGCGAATGAAGCAGGACTGAAAACGGGGCTCCGTATCACTATACACAAGGACAACTGGCAGGAAGTTCCGAAACTGCTCGACCTCTGCGTCGAGAAGGGGATAGACCGGTTCTGCCTCTACCACCTCGTGCCGACCGGGCGCGGTAAAGGGATCATGGAGATGGATGTCACGAAGGAGCAGCGGACGCGGGTGCTCAAACATCTCTATGATATGGCACTCGAACTTCGGGACAAAGAGATCGAGATATTGACGACGGATTCGCCGATGGATGGGGTATACATCCTCGAACGCCTGAAACGAGAGGATCCTGAGCGGTTCGACAAGGTCCGGGAACTTCTGACGATTTCAGGCGGCTGCTCGATCGGAAACAAGGTCGCGAATGTGGATTATCTCGGAAATGTGAATCCGTGCCATTTCACACCGCAGATGTCGGTGGGTAACGTCAAAGAGCGTCCGTTTAATGAGATCTGGAACGAATGTCCAGGAACACAACTGCTCGAGATTCGGGAGCGGAGGATGACGCTTGCTGGCACGTGCGGACGGTGTGATTATCTGGATGTCTGCGGAGGCTGCCGCCAGAAGGCGTATTTCTACGGGGGAGATTTCTATGGCGGAGATCCGACCTGCATCTACGATCCTGACAAGAAACAGCTGGAATACGAGTTATTTTAGAGGTTCTGGCGATGCCGGATTGATCACAGTCAAAGACAGCTGGGTCAATCCTTTTCCTGTTCCGGAACATAGCGCATTTTTCGCCTGACCTCCCGCAGAGTCTCCCGGTGCAGCGCTGCAATCAGGTTTGCGATCAAGCCAAAGATGAATAGTTGGATTCCGATGGTGATAACGAGTGTCGAAAGAATCGTGAGCAGGACGTGCGTTATTCCATAGAGCCACTCATTCACCACATAGATGCCGATTCCGACACCGAAAAGCATGAAGATCGCTCCGAACACTCCGAAGTAGAACATCGGATTGTACAGTTTCGCAAGTTTGTATATGGTCATTCCGATCCTTGCTCCGTCTTTTAAGGGGTTCAGTTTCGTTGGTGCGCCCTTGCGCCTCGGCAGATATGTAATCGGGACCTCCAAAATCCTTAAATCCTTCTTGACACATTCGACCGTGATCTCGGTCTCGATCTCAAAGCCGGTTTTGTTCAGTTCAATCCCTTTATATGCTTTCTTATCAAAAGCGCGGTAACCGGACAGGATATCGTTGAGCCAACCCCCGTAGATGATACCGAACATCTTGTTCAGAAGCTTGTTCCCGACCAGGTTCAGTCTTGTAAACGCGCCCCGCGAGAAATTGGCGAACCTGTTCCCGATGACGTGATCCGCCTCGCCACTCAATACCGGCGCAAGCACCACATCGATCTCATCCGGCAGGTATGTGCCATCGCCATCGATCATCACCAGGTATTCGCTTTCGATCGTGGCAAACGCCTGCTGGATTGCCTGCCCCTTCCCTTTTCCGGTCTGGACGATGACCTCTGCGCCTGCGCCCGCAGCAAGTTCACGGGTATCATCGGTGCTATGCCCATCGATCACCAGCACTTGATAGCCGTCTGCCAGAAATTTCGTTACGATGTCAGCGATCGTATCTGCCTCGTTAAGTGTAGGTACGAGCACGCAGACATCGTTTTTCATGTTACGTTATCTCTATCCGAGTCCTGGCATCCCCGGTCCGCGTAAGGGTGACCTCGAGAACGCCGTTACGATAGCTTGCCGTGGCGCTCGACGGATCAACGCGTGCAGGAAGTTCGATCGTCTCTACAAACTCACGGTCTTCGATGAGTACCCGTATCTTAAGCGTATTTTCGGTGGCATCCATCGAGACATCTTCCTTTTCGATGCCGGGCAGTTCGGCAACCACATGCACACAATCATCGGTTTCGAAGATTTCAAGCAATGGTTTGTACCCATCAGGAACCGGATCATCGATCATCGGGCGGCTTCCAAACTCAAAAATCTCGGGCGCCTCCCCAGGGCGCTTGGTTACGGAAAATCCATACACCATCGGGACGGTATCGCCAATCTCGTCGATACGATCGATCAGATCATCAAGCATATCCTCGAAGATGTCAAAATCGATGGGTGAATCGTCATAACTTTTTCTTTTTCTCATGATGCTGTTCCTCACAACACCTTTGTTTGCTACCATAAAAAAGTTACGGTCTGGTCGGGCTTTTGGGCAATGTTATTCGACCGCCGACCCTACCACGTCATGGCAGCCCTTCGCAAGAGCCATCTCCCACTCCCGCCTCGCCTTCACATCAGAGAGCATCGGCATGATCCGGTCGAGCCTCTCCCGCGCCCGCTCAAGCAGGACCGGATCGATGACCGGCATCCTGGGCGCCGGGGTTGTCTTATGCTCTGGCGCCTCTGAAACGACTACATGCGAGCGATCAGGGCGCATCCGCTTCCCGGAGGCGATGCTATCAATCCCGCGCTCCCACTCTTCGCTCCACGCAGTATCGCATAGGGGCGTGTGCACGACGCTGGTTCGATCAACAGCGATCGCATCGAGCCAACATGCATGTTCACATGCACCGCAGAAGGTGCATAGGTCTGCCGATACATCGATCTTCTTATCATCAGGGATGTACCATGCATTCGCAGGGCAGACATTGAAGCACGCATGGCAGCCAAGCGGGTCGCATCTTATGAGGTGGTTCTCGATCAGCCGGATCTCGCCTTCGAACGGCTTGAAAACGTCGATAGCATCGTAGGGGCAGACACTTTTGCACCAGCCGCACGCAACGCAATTATCATTGACCGATAGCGTGCCTGATACGCGGGGCGCAGCCACCTCTCTCGTGCCGGTGACCTTGATCGCATCCTCAGGGCAGATATCCTCGCAGAGCACACAGTAATCGCAAACATCCTCATCGATTAAGATGTTTTCGAACGGTAATGCAAGCGTCGACGGCGGAGCCGTTTCCGGATCGACGGGAATTATCTCGCCCCTATCCTTTGGAATCAGGATGAACGCGTCGCAGAAGTATGCGCAGATCCCGCAGAAGTTGCACTTCGCCATATCGATGCTGATCTCGCCGGTCACGCCCTCCTTGAGCGGTGCGATCTCCTCCTTTTTGGGGAATGTGTACTCGACTGTGATCGCATCCGAACTGCACACCTGCTCGCAGAGACTGCATGGGAGGCAGGACTCGTTTGGCTGTGCCTTTGGCTCGATGTGCGGATAGCATTCCCGTTTTACGGCGTCTTTCCCATCGATATCCATCTTAACCGCTTTTGTCGGGCAGAATGCGGCACACATCCCACAAAACGAGCATTTATCTGGATCCATGAGAACAGGCGGCGCATCCAGTCCTGTTCCGATGGCGCACATATCGCCGAGTTCAAGCGCACTCGTGGGGCAGAGATCGACACAGATGCCGCAGCCGCAGCACCGCTTGTAATCGTAATCGATCCTCTTTGTGACATCACCGGTACGCTTTGTGTAGATGATGTGAGAATCTGCTACTGTTTGCGAAACCTCTGGCTGTGACAACATCGTTACAGCATATCTTTTCTTGCGATGATCTTCTGTTCTGCACGCAGTTCCTTGACGTAAGCCCTGCCTGTGACTTCGATGTTGCCTGCTGCATCCACGATTCCGGCTCTGATGTTCGGTCTGAGCATGACATCTCCGCCTGCCGTGATATTCCCGCCGATCATAGTATGATCGAGCACGGTGCAGTCCTGCTCTGTCTTCACACCCCCATCAATCATCGAATGTGCGCCGATGATCGCACTTGCTGCACGCACCGAGCCCTTGACTGTAACATATTTCCTCATTTCAAGAGACCCTGTAACGACAAGGTCGCTCCAGAAATCGGTGTTGTCGCCAACGATCAGATTGCCATTCAGATGCACAGGGGTGTCAAAAAAAGACGACCCTTCGATGATAAAGGTGTTGGAATCCTTGTGCCGCTTTATGAAATTGGTCTCCATGGTGGAGAGTTATCGAGTATGAAACAATATAAAAGTTTTGTATATGTGAGGCAGACTGAGAAGACGCTATTACCGGCACTGTCTGAAAATCAAGTGATTTATCACCGCGGAGGGCGCAAAGGGCGCAGAGTTTTGAGACCACTTCAACCCTCCGCGTTCTCCGCGTGCTCTGCAGTAAAATCTAAGGGCATGGCGATTTCACTTGAAAAAGCTACGGTGCCCGATTACCTGCTCACGGTGCCGATAGAAGCACAGCATCCCCTATCTTAACACCGAGATCGGCTGCGATCACAGGACACTTTGCCAGGAGCATAAAGAAGATGTTACCTGCTTCCTCGCTCAATGTCTCGTAGTTTCCCTGCCCCTTGCTGATGATCACATCCGCCGATCTGTAGATCTCGACAAATTCCGGATCGCACCGCTCAAGAATCGTCCCTGGCGTGTCCGATGTCGTCACGATCTCCGCGATGGAATCGATTCCGCAGAAGATAGCGTCGTCTATGGTCGCATCGTTGATGATCGGCTTTTTCTTCACAGCATACACGACATCCGCGTAATCTATTATCTCTTCGATGAGTATTCTGTCAAAACCAACTTCTCCGGCATTATCTGCAAGATATAGGATGTTCTCTGAATCTTCAAGCGATTCCACAAACAAAGGGTAGTCATTTATCGCAAATTCCTTTGTCAGCACATCCCTTATCGTTTCTTCTACATCGAACTGGATATCCGCACCAAAATCGATGATATTTCCAGCGATTGCGAGTTTCACCGCGGTAAATAGGTGATCATCCGATTTATCTACAATATCTTTCAGATCCGGATACATCCCCATCGCAATCTGGTTGTATTCCATTTTAAGACTTTTATACGGATCATAGCTCCCGGTAATATCATCTACTATGGCGTATATGGTGTGCGCAATTAAGGGCGGGCTAGAATCAAGCGGAGAATCCAGTAACTCCGCCATCACCGATTTTAGCACCTTCTCCTGCACTGCTTGATCATCGGTCACCACCCTTGTAGCATTGAGCGACTGTTTCAGGAGACAGGGGATACATTCGAGACGTGCTTTCATCGTATCTCCATGATCTCTTTCAGTCTCGCGATCGCCTCTTTTTCGCGATCGCCGCCGCATCTCTGCACGATCCTGTCGTAATGCCTGATCAGATCGAGATATTGCGCGTCTCCGTTCAGACGGTACCGCGTTGCGTGTACGAGCGCCTCTATTACCGCGTTTTTCCCCCTGTTTATGCAAAGCATCGGTTTATCATGGATCACTCCACGTATCGGTGTTAATTCAAACATATTGCCCTTTGACTGGTTGCATTCAAATAAAATCCACGCACTTGCACGTTTCAGCACCGGATAGTCCATGCCACCCGGGTATTCGAACGCTTCCGGACCCGGATCTTCGAATGTACACTCCACGTACATCATCAGGTCATGGGTGATATTTGCAACGATCTTTCCGGTTCTGGCAGCGTTCTGCCGCGTATGCGATCCGGAGAAGAGTTGTACGTGTAACCTGTCGCGATTCCAGATGATCCCGATGGGCGCAGCGTTTGGAATGCCTGAATCCGATCTAGTTGTTGCGATGACTTCTGAGATCCCATCGAGGATTCCGAATTCGGCTGGGTCTGGGTTGTCCATATTCTCTGATCCTGTCCTGATCATGTTTTGATCCTTTTCCGAAAGCGTTTCAAGTGTTTCAGGTGTTCCGGATGTTCTGAAAGCGTTATGTGCAATACATCTCTATGATGTCATATATGGCTATCTCAGTTATCGCAAACCCGGAGCGGTCAAAGATCGGCATCATGCAGGTCAAAGACTTCCAGAAGACCCCCATCTTCTGCGGCACGCTCACGCTTGCGAAAACCAAGAGAGGGATGCGCCCGCATAAATTCATGTCAGAAAACCGCTTCAGAAAACCATCTGAAGCAATCGAGATGTTGAGAAGTGCAGACCTGATATTGCTTGCACCCGGGGATTCGAATACCGCGCGGGAGTTTCTGGAGATGTTAAACGGTTATCAACTCTCGTGCAGATCGGTTCGTCTCTGCCGTTATTGTTTGCTTGAAAATAAGTTCACTCCGATAGATAAACGGTCGATTAAGTCCAGGAACGAGATGATATGTCCGGATTGTGCGCTTGGGGAACTGCACAGGGAACTTGCCCACACGAAACTCGGGGAAGCCGGTCTCGAACGGATCGAAAAGACGCTTCTCAGAACGCGAGACCTCGACCGTGTTTTCGGGATGCTCGACCCTGAGCGCCTCGACCATGATCTCACGCTGTACAGCACGATTGCGGCAACAAAACCTGCGGACGTACCGACTGTAAAGATAAGCGATCTACCACTGCCAAAGCGGTTTGGGGAACTGCTCTCCGGAAAAATCAAGGAACTGCTCCCGGTCCAGGCACTATCTGTCGAGAACGGTCTTCTTAAAGGCACGAGCCAGTTAGTCATCTCAGAGACTGCAACAGGAAAGACGCTGATCGGCGAACTTGCAGGGATAAAGAACCTCATGGAAGGTCGGGGGAACTTCCTCTTCATCGTTCCGCTGGTTGCGCTTGCAAACCAGAAGGAAGACGACTTTAGAGAGCGTTACAGCCAGCTCGGGATCACAACGGTGCTGCAGGTCGGGGTGAGCCGGATAATGCATGAAAAGAGGAAGAAGAAGTCGTCAACGGCTTCTACCACGATCTGGGTTGGCACTTATGAGGGCGTCGATTACCTGCTCAGGTCCGGGAATGCTGGTAGGCTCGGAAAGATCGGCACCGTCGTTATTGATGAGGTGCACACGCTTGCAGACGCGGAGCGCGGGCACCGGCTGGACGGCTTGATAGCGCGACTCAGATACATCGCTCCGGATGCCCAGTTCCTGTTCCTGTCAGCGACCGTCGGCGATCCGGAATCGCTTATGAAAAAACTTTCCTCAAAAGGTTCAAGAAAACCCGGCGGAAGACTGGTCAGGTACGAGGAGAGACCTGTGCCGCTCGAGCTGCACCTCCTCTTTGCAGGGGAGCGGGACAAGGTGCGGATCATCGACCGGCTGGCACAGCAGGAATGGAACACGGAGTCATCGAAGGGCTATCGCGGGCAGACGATCGTCTTTACAAACTCACGGCAGCGGTGCCACGGACTTGCAAAAGCTCTCCGGATCAATGCAGCCGCGTACCACGCGGGTCTTTCGCAGAAGGAGCGGAGACGCATAACACGGGCATTTGCAGACGGCAAACTCGAGGTAGTCGTTACAACCGCGGCACTCGCGGCAGGTGTCGATTTCCCTGCCTCCCAGGTGATATTCGAGTCGCTTGCCATGGGCATCGACTGGCTAACCGGACATGCGTTTCACCAGATGCTCGGGCGGGCTGGAAGACCTGATTACCACGATCTCGGGAAGGTCGTGCTGCTCGCTGAGCCTGACCGGAAATATCACGGCGGCTCAGAGACTGAGGATGAGATCGCATTCAAGCTCCTCAAGCACGAGATCGAACCTGTCGATGTCATGTATGAGGAGCCCGCGCAGATGGAGGAACTGCTCGCATCATCCGCACTCGCGCGGAACAAAGAAGAACTGCATCATTTAAGCGATCTCCTGATCGGGGGCGGCGATTTCGGCTACCTCTTCGGAAGATTGGTCAAATATGGGCTCCTGACGCGTTCTGCCACGCCAACTGAGTTTGGCAGGATCGTTGCAACACACTTCTTAAGCGTAGAGCAGGCGTTCCTGATCAGGGATGCGATCGAAAAGGACAAATCAGCGCTTGATACTGCGGTATCGCTCGAGACGTTCGATTCGGTCTATTTCAAGAATGCTGCAAGGATCTCTGCCGCCTTAAAGATGCACATACCATCAAGGGTCTTTCAGGGAGCGGCGTACGACATCGTCTTTTCAGGAGACGGGGTTTCCGCTCTCGATGGGGACATCCGCGAACAGATTCTCGCATTCATCACCGACTTCATGGTCTGCAAACACAAGGATGCGCCGCACTGCGGATGCGCTGAACTTGCTTTCTCGAAGCGGTTGGT
>DAOURL010000076.1 GCA_030625165.1 Methanosarcinales archaeon
CATTTGGTAACATTGTTGTTAAAAATTATGATATATAAGTCTTGCGAATATCAGGGTTATCACACGATCTCGTGTTGGCGACATTGTTTTGAACTGTTCTTTGCCCTCGCATAGTGGCAGACGCTTCGAGTTTCTAACACCTCGAACCCAGAAGCCTCGCACCCGCAGGTACTACACGATTTATCCGGATATTCACCGCCAATTGTATGAGTCATCTGAACCTGCCGATCAGATACACCACGCAGAGCATGAAGAGCATGAGCGCAATCTCGTACAATACAGGTACATCCACCGAGCGCGGCTCTGTCCCGGCGGACTCCTCTTCCGAAGGTGTAGCAGCTACCTCCAGGGACCCGGTAACCTCGATCGTCGGCATCCCAAGTGATGACACATAACTGTGATCGCTTGCAGCAAGCACGATTTCCGGGGGAGCGAGTGTCACATTCCCGGGAACCGAAAAATTGATCATGTATTCAATCTCGCTTGTCTGGTTTCCTGAAAGGGCAGCATGAAGCGTCGCATTTCCCGAGATCAGACTGGCGCCTGGTGGTATGACATCGGTCAGATCGATGACTGCGGCAGCATTTCCGGTATTTCTGACATTCAGCGTAACTGTGACCGGATCACCGAGTGAGACTTTTGTAGGATACGCGGTCTTGTTCATGATTATGTATGCCCCGTCCACTGTGATCGTCTGGCTACTTGACCATACACTGACATTCTTTCCTGCAATCACGAACGTTGCTTCCGCGCCCGGAATATCAAATACTCCAGGTCTTACAGGTTCTATATGGTATGAAAAACGGACAGACTCGGATGGCGTGATATTAAACCGCCATGGTGGGCTCTCGTTGCCGCACAGTCTGAAGCCCTCAGGAACTGTGTCGTTTAATTCGATCTCGAGATCCTCTTTTCCAATGTTTTCGAGATCGATGCGTACCCACACCGCCCGATCCATCGATATGTGGCTGTTCACAGTCTTCCTGACCGTAAGATCGAATCTCGGCAGCACAAGAACCTCGGTTGACGCCGACTCGGTATACTTAACACCATTCTCATCAAACCCAGTCGCATTGACAACGATCTCGAACAACTCGCCTTCAGGGTCGCTGACCCACGAGGGAACACGCAATTTTGTATGAAACGTCTTCTCGTCATCAACCGTTAGGTTGGTGTAATGTCTGGTAAGCTCATCGATCGCCTGGAGATCGCCGGGATATATCGTGAGATCCACGTGCTTGAGGTCTGCGTCTTCTTCTCCGTCATTCTCGATCGTAACGGTGATACGGATCTCTGAGTCCCGCGCTGTGTATGCCTCGCAGTTGGTCTCGATCTCGAGTGATATCTCTGGCTTTGCCCGCTCCCAGAACTCGATGTTGATTAACGGGTTCTCCCAGTCAGTTGGATTTCTCGATTCCGGACTGTCCTCGTTTTCGTCATGGATCTCGATCGCGATCTCATCGTTCCAGTTAAAGCAATCGCAGCAGTATTCTTCATCCAACCAATCGCAGTCGCCATAAGTCGTTTTATTAGCCACGCACGACGCATTGAGCACAGACTCGTTTAACAACGTCTCCCCGCGCCACAGCGATATGTAGACCTGATCTGTCTCTGGCTGGTAATCCACAAACTTGACGGTGTAGCCGCTCACCTCATAAGTATCGCCCATGTAGAGCGCAGCACTCCCGACATCGGTCCAGTACTCAGGATCGCTCGCATCGAGAGCAGATGCCGTCTGCACCAGTATCAGTGTTGCTACCAGTGCGGCGCATATCAAGACTGTCCGTGTCAGCCGGCTGACCGCGGTCACTCTTCCTCCACATACACGGTTGCGCCGCCTTCGGTCTCATACAGGCTGGCAACCAGTTTCCCCATCGTTGTGACCGTCTCATCGGTCATGTTCAGGACCTCGATCTCGGTCTCGTTCTTGATGATGATCTGCATATCATCCTGCCCGGGATTCTTAACGATCGTGACGTCCTGACTCGTGAGCAGTTCGGGCAGATTGACATACATCATCATCATGACGAGGAGTCCGACTGCAAATATCATCGCCACATCGAAGAGATTCGCGACACCCGACAAGGGGTCCTCGTCCTCGTCGGAAGTTTCTGTTCTTTTTTTCATGAATCTCATAATCATCTACACCTCAACAACCCTATCCTGTAGAACAGCGTGCAAAACTCCCATAGCGCCAATAGACGATTTCTCGACACGCCCCACTTCAATCCATCCGCCACTTGTCAGAATCTTGATATTGCGGGACTTATCGATCTCTATGCGTTTGATATCCGAATACGGGACCTCAAAATTGGATCCGTCGTCAGATAGGATTTTGTTCACAGGCATCCCTTCGAGGTCTCTTGATCTGCTCCGTGCACGCCCCTTTAGCGAGTATATCGTAACAACGAACGCCGCACATATAAATAAATTAATAAGCAATAAATAATTGAATGGCACGTTGAGTCCGCCGACATTCATCGCGACGATGATCACTGCATTCACTATCACGATCAAACCCATCCAGAGAGCGGAGTTCGCAAGGATGGAACCCGCTGTTTTCGCACTGATCAGTCCGGATCTGCTGAATATCAGGGCACGGTGGACAGACTCCCCCGATCTCGAGACGATCGTTCCGATGACACCGAGACGATCGTTCTCGTCTGGTTTCGGGCGCACAACCGGCAGTGGTGCTGGTATATGTTCCGGCATCGGTGTCGCGGGCGCTCTATTCGCCCTATATCCGGCAGCAACACCAGTGCCCGGTCCGAGATCCCCGAAGATTATCTCGGAAAGATATTCGATATCGCTGATGTCATGCTTGTACCACCGCGTTCTGACTGTTGCGACCATGAACCCGATCGCTCCAGCCATCAGTCCGACTACGGTTGTTCCGAACGCTATTATCAGGTTGTTGGCAAGCGTATCGATGTCGCCGGCACTCAGTCCGAGGAGCGCGGGACCCATCGGTATCAGCGTCCCCATCAGCCCGAACATCGGTCCGACCCTGGCAACGAACCTTGAGCGTTCGAGCTTCTTTGACATCTCGAAGTTGATGTCCTGCAGCAATTTTTCCAGTCTCACCTCCAGCATCCCTCTATCGGAACACCCTTGGTGCAGGAAAGCGATGCGGTACAAAAACTCGTGCACGAACGAATTCGAGCAGCTCTGCCCGAGCACGCCAAACGCGCCTTCGGGGTCGCTCTGTTCCAGTTTCTCCCTCGCCCTGGATGCACTCTCCTCCATCCTTCCGAGATCACGATGGCGGTTGCGCCACTCAAACAGGAATCCACCAAGCTCGATCAGACTCCCTGCAATCAGGATGATCAGCACGATCATCACCGGATAAAGCAGGTTTGTTGAGATTATGGAAATTATCTGCTGCAGCGCATTCGGAATTTCGTACGCCAGCAGTGTTGCAGTGTCAGTCATTATCGATAGATGCTATGACCATCGGATATATATAGGTTTGGTACTACTTGATGTTACTATTCGACATTAGTTTACGTGAGTATATATTCATCATTCTGATAATATGTTCTGCTCATTATCGCTTCCGGTGCCTGAATCCTGCAGATTCGTTGTTCTGCGAGATTAACGTACAGACGTTGCCATTCAGGGTGTTTCACAGTAGGATCGCCCAGAATGGGCACTGTCTAAAAATCCGAGTGTTTTATCACCGCGGAGGGTGCAAAGGGCGCAGAGTTTCAAGACTGATCCGACCCTCTGCGCTCTCCGCGTGCTCTGCGGTAAAATTTAAAGATATAGTGATTTTACTGGATTTTTCGGTTGTGCCCAGAATGGATCTTGCTGCACACCCGGATGACATGACGACTTCTCCAAACGAAAACTTTTTCTACGTAAACCTACATAAGTTGACTTATGTTCCTACCACTCAACGAGCGGCAATTTGAGTTCTGGCGAATGCGCAGAGACGGCATGGCAGGCGTCGAGATCGCCAAAAGTTTCAATATCAGCCGCCAGTCGGTCTCCAAAGCGCTTCAGGGCATGGACTCGAAAGTATCACGGGTTCTTCTGGAGATGGCAAGGTCGAACCGCATCGAGGTTACGAAGGTCAATTTCGAGCGTGGCGTCCTCTTCGGGAGATCGGTTCAACTGAATGCCGATGCGATCATCTTCGTCTCGGCAAGGCACGGGGTGCAGGTATGGTACTGGCACGAGGGGAACTGCGGTGGGTGCAGCCGCTTCGATGAGTGTAGGGAACTCCTGGAGGACTACGCCCGCGAGATCGGGATAGCGCTTGAGGGATCAGGAAATCCTGCAGAGATGGCTGATGAGTTGTTCCACAAACTCGAGGGGATCGTATGACCGAAGCCATCAGGAAACTGCTTGGATGGCGTCCTATGAAGGAACAAGCAAGAAAGGAGAGGGAATTTATGTTCTCAAATGAAAATCAGACTGTGATCAGCATAAAAAGCAATACCAGAATATTTTTTGGAGTTATCCATCTTGTATTTGCTTTTTATCTTGTATCGACTGCTCTGCGAGTTTTATCAGAGCCAAATACCCGGATGTTCCCGTGGTGGATCATGGATATCAACTTCGTGGCATCCGGACTCCTGCTCATCATCGGAATCATTTCACTTGTCTTATCGTTTAACCTTGTGAAAAGAGACGATTCTTATGATAACTCCTGTAAAGTACTTGCACTGGCTAACATCGGACTTGCGATTCTGTTTTTCGTATATCTGCACCAGTACATGGCGCATATCTTGTATGGCGGCGTTGCGGTACTTGTCAGGGGACCCTTCCCCAGCTACACATTCGACCAGCCATCCCTCATAATCTATTCCGCGCTGATCGCACTGCCAAGTCTGTTGAGTATTCCGGTGCTGCTTCGAAGCAGGCATGATATTTCGAAAACATCGAGAAAGAGATCGTACATGGTGCTTGTAATCACAGTATTCCTTGTTGTGGCAGCATCTGCTGGCATGGGTCTTTATTATAACCATTTGAATCAGCAAAAGTCAGCTATGGTTGTAGAAGAGCTTGGAAACGATCAGAATATCAAGTTATACCATATAAATGATGATTTTGTGCGTGGTACGTGGTTGCAGGGTCAGGATGTTCCATATTTCATCGATTCGAAGGGTGCCACGTCTGGTCGCTTCGTCTCGCAGGATACGTACGATGCGATCCGGTTCCTAAGCGAGACCGATGCCGCGGTGGTTATGGCATGGTGGGACCCAGCGCTTGAGATAAAGGCAGCAGGCAAGGCACCGGTGATATGCTACGCCTCTGAACGCATCGAGCACACGGTCGCGCGACCGACCTCCATCAACAAATTCGAACCTGATGAGAGAGTGGCAGATGTTGCGCGGTTCTTTGCAACCGATTCGGCGGAGGAGTCGAAGAGCATCTCCGAAGAGTACGGCGCAACCACCGTGTATGTGCCGAGATACTACGGACCTGGCTTGTTCTGGGCTATGGCCGAAGCACTGGACGCAGAATCCGGGTTTAGGTATGAGGAATCGATGTACCACAGATTCATAAGCGGCGATGAACCGGAGTCTTTCGAGAAGATATTCGAGAACGAAGGTGTCTGCATCTACCGGCTGAGATGAACGCGGGTGCGCGGGGTGTAGAGGCACGGCTTTCTCATAAAACCCAAACCGTACATGTTTGAACGAATCGCACGAATACCAGAGATGTGGAGTATCATCAGCTAAACATTGTTACTTCATTTTTCGGGGAGAACTTAGAAGCCAGCTCCAGTATATGATTGTGGTTATCAGTGCGATCGTCACCCCGATTGCCATAAGTGTCTCGTGCCAGTGTACATATTTAAAAGCAAGATCAGGCGCCACCGTACCCAGCAATCTCATCTGGATGCCGATGAAAAGAAAGAGCGACGCAGCATAATACGAAATATAATACGGTCTTATACGCAGAGCTTCGCCAAGTTCCTCGCTGAACCGTGCAAGCGCATAGAATACAGACATAAGCGCAACGACCACGACCGCCCACATAATGGCAAACATCATTTCTCAACCCCCATCATGACGTTATACAGCATAATTGTGAGTATGATCAGCAGTATCGCTCCGACACAGGCGAGAATGGTCCCATCATAATCGAGTGCATAAAGTACTGCGGACGATAGAAACAGTATCGCAGGTACCAGAAACCAGTTACAATGGGTTTCCCTGCCGACGTTGAGCTGGTAGAACCTGCCAATCGCAAATAGAAAAAACGTTAGGGCGGACGCAAGGATCAAGGAATATGCCTCGAGAACGATACCGGTATTCGCCATAAAATTATCTCCTTCGTCCAAACACCTTATCAAATGCCTGTGCTCTCGTTAATGTCGGTACTCCGCTGAATATGCCTTCATACTCCCTGAATGATTCCTTATCAGTCTTGACGGTCATGCCAGTCTCTGTGATCTCTGCCTCATGGATGCCCGCGTCATGTGCACTCCCGCGCATCTTCAAGACCGAGATCGCCCTTAAGAGTTCTGATGCAATCTCAACATATCGAAGCGTGATAACGGTATCCGTGACATGCGAGACACCGCCTTCAGTGACCTTCGTCGAGCCGAGGAGGTCTCGTGTCTCGTTTGTGAAGACCGTCGTGATGTTTCTTGATTTAAGATACCTCGATGATTTCTGGATGTACTCAACACCATCCCCATCTGGCGAGAAGTCGTTAAACCCATTGATCGAATCTATCAGGACTCTTTCGACACCGGACTCCGTAATGCAGTCATGCATCCGGAGCAGACTCTCTCCCGCATACACATCCTCATGAGCAGGATACTGGATGTGCAGCATATCATCCCCCTCAAGAGACTTGATGTCCCATCCAAAGGATGCTGCGTTCCTTCGCAGTTGTGTTGCGTTCTCCTCGAACGTAACGATCAGCCCGGGCTCTCCCTTGCGTGCGCCCTCGAGGATGAAATGCATGCCTGCTGTCGTTTTGCCTGTGCCGCTCGGACCTGTAAGAAGCGCGGTCGTCCCGTGAATCAGCCCGCCGCTTAGCAACTGGTCGAGTCCTGGGATGCCGGTGCTCACGCGCCTATGCGTCGCGGTCGCATCAGTTGTCAGTGGCGGATCCGGGTAGGTGGCGATGCCGTCGCTCGTGATCCGGTATATGTGTTTTCCGCTCGCATAATCCTGTCCCCGCATCTTTAAGACATCGAGATACCTCACACGGCACCCCTTCCTCAGTTCATTGGACAGGTAAATGATCGCATCCGCAACATAACTGATCGGACTTGTCGATATGCCCCTCTCGGTAAACTCACCAGTGACCAGCACAAGGGAATTCCACCCCTTCATTCCGACGAAGAGGTCGAAATAAAACTGCCTGCGTTCGCTATCGCTCAAAGGCAGATCCATCGTCGTAATCGGGTCGATAGCGATCCGGTCGGGGTGTATCGCCTCCACATTCTCATCGATGATGTCTATCAGATCATACGTCTTGTTCTTCATGATCTCATGACTCAGATCGAAGTAGATGAGATTCTCGTCCTCATAGAGCGACTGATCATAGAAACTGAAGTTTGCCATATATCCGCTGAGCATCGCAATCGGCTCGGATATGGCTGAAAAATAAAGGCACGTCTCGCCATTCTTTGCCGCGGCGAAGAGGGACTGGATCGCGAACGTCGTCTTGCCAGTGCCAGCTGTGCCAGCGATCAATACGGTGGATGGACGCGTAAACCCTTTGTCAAGTATCCGATCCATCCCAGGTATGCCGGTTGGAACTTGTTTCATAAAATCACCTATCCTTGTGGGGTGTGGCGTTACAGTGACATCCGCAACACTCTACTTATTCCTAACCACCAGAAAAATTTCTCGCGGAGCAAAAATTTTTTTGGTCAGAGAAAAAAACCATGCCGGCAGCTGACCATTCATGCTGCAGGTATCATTATTCGACCCTTAAAGTATATGAGCGTTTTGGAGACGGTCGCGAACTTGCCGGATTATATGGCGCCTGAATCAGACCGGATTACATCGGCGAGTCAGCACTCTGCTACCATCTCTTCGATCCCCGCCAGCAGATCAGACATAGCGAATGGTTTTGACAGAAAAGAATATGCGCCTGAGTTTAGTGCATCATTCCTGACAGCGGTGTCAGCGCTCGCAAATATTATTTTTGTATTCGGGTTAATTTTTAATATCTCTTTCGTGGTCTCGACCCCGTCCTTGTTCGGCATACGGTGGTCCATGATCATAACTTCAGGCGGATCGCCCATCCTGTTGAAGATTTCAACAGCTTCATCGCCGTTATACGCATTCGCAACGATTTCATGTCCACCCATCTCGAGGATTGCGCCGTAGAGTTCATGGAGCATCGGTTCATCATCCACGATGAATACCGTTGCCATGGTCAGCCCCCCTTTAGGAGCATCACAATGAAGTTGCTCCCCTGTGTCCGGTCACCCTCAACCCGATCCTCCACCCAGACCTTCCCGCCGTAACTCTCAACTATATACTTAACGATCGTGAGCCCAAGTCCGGTCCCTTGCGTACTCTCGCCAGCCTGCTCCAGACGGTTGAATATGATCTTCTTATAGTCATCTCCGATACCGGGTCCCCGATCCTTAAACTCGAGTCTCCAGCCATCACCCTGTGAACTGATATCAACATCGATCTCGACGATATCACGTCCATCGAACTTGGCAGCATTGTTAAGGAGATTTGAGAAGACGTTGAAGAGCAGCGCGTTGCCGCGGATGAAATATCTGCCTTCGGTTATGTTTGAGTTGATCCTGATATCCCTGGATTGCGACTTTACGGTTTCGACGGCGCTTGCAAACATCGGATATATATCGATCTTCTCAATTTCAAGTTCACCTAACCGAACTGTTGAGAGCGTTTTCACGTTGGATATGATGTCCGCGCTCTTCCTGACATGATCAAGAGCGGTTTCTGTATATTTTCTGGATTTTGAAGGAAGATCCGGCATTTTGAGTAGCAGTTCAAGATAACCTCTCGTGACCTGATTGATGTTGTTTATATCATGGCTCATGAGATCGATATAAAATTCTGCACGATGGTATTCCTCCTCGATGCGCTTCTCTGCAACTTTTCGCTCGGTGACCTCTATGACCAAACCATCCCAGAGTATATCTCCGTCTGCCTGCCGCTCTGGGCGGGAAATGCATCGGAACCACCTCTCTACTCCGGATACGACACCTCTGCCCCCCCATTTCCAGGGCGAGAGCGACTTAGCCGAGTCGGCAACCGAGCGATAAAATCCAATCTGGTCATCGGGGTGAATGATGTCCAGAAGAAGATTGGCATCTCGCATGAGTTCCCTATGCCCCATGCCAAATAATTCGTGGCAACTTTCACTAACGAAAGGAAACGCCATGGAGCCGTCCGGATGCAGGACAAACTGATAAACCATACCCGGAACGTTGGCTACCATTCTATGATAGCGTTCCTCGCTCTCTTCCAACTTCTTCGCCATCTGGATTCTGTACAGCGCCATCTCGATGGATGCGAAGAGTTGCCGGTCCTGAAACGGCTTAACAATATAAGCATACGGCTCCACGCTCTTGGCTTTATCTATCAACTCAAGATTGGAATATGCGGTCAAAAATATAATCGGAATGGCTATCTTCTCTTTTATCTCGTAAGATGCGTCTATGCCATTTTTCACCCCAAGGAGGACGATATCCATCAATATCAGGTCAGGTTTAAGTTCAATTGCAGCATTTACAGCATCATCTGCACTGGCAGCGCGCCCAACCACATCGTAACCACAATCGGTGATCACCTTCTCCAGATTTTCAGCCACAACAGCTTCGTCTTCAACGATCAGTATCCTCGCTTTATTCAGGTAAAATTCCCCCATAGCATTTTGTATCGAATTCTATATTAAAGGTTGCCCCTTCTTTTCTGATGACTCTAAGCTTCCACGCAACTGATCCTATATGAGAATCTTTACCATGCGCAAGCCAAGCGTCCCGGTTGTATTGATATCGAATCCATCAGGCAGCCCCGCGCCATCATCGCTTACCGTCAGATTGATCTTACCTTCTTCTGATGCGGTTAGACTGACCTCGATTGTCCCTTCCTTCCTGCCAACAAAAGCATGTTTCAGCGCGTTTGAGAGCAGTTCATTCAGGAGCAACCCAACAGGCACTGCCATCGATATTGGAAACGGGTAATCGGCTACGGAAACGATCGGGGCGATCGTTGCATCCTGAGCCGGATAACTCTGGAACACCGGTACGAGCAACCTATTCACAAACCCATTCATGTTGATCTCTGATAAATCACTGCCCTCATATAATTGGGTGTGGATGAGCGCCATCGCATTTAGCCGATCCGTAACTACTCAGGTACCTAAAACCACTATCGGGGGACTTCACTATGCAGGAACTACCGGGACATGGGGGATACTATAACCAAACCGGGAATTTAACCGCAAAGTGCGCAGAGGGACGCGGAGGGGAAATAAACGGTTAAA
>DAOURL010000047.1 GCA_030625165.1 Methanosarcinales archaeon
CGGTTGCATAGACGGATACCACAAGAAAGTGGCAGCGAACATCGGGATGAATCTTGCCGCAACATTTACGGAAGGTGGGTGCAGGATGACGATAACAAAGTGATCCGGAAATTGCTATTCACATAATGCCAGAGATAAACATCCCGAAATACTACGACAACCTCGCATCCGACTACGATACGAGACTCGTAAATCCGCAACTCGACTACATGCGGACAGTCGAGGATTCGGTGCTGTCTGACAACTTAGAGGATCTGCACGGCATCATCCTCGATGTCGGCTGCGGGACCGGGAAGCAGACGCTTGATCTGGCAGGACAGGGCTTTGACGTGATCGGTCTCGACATCTCTTCAGAGATGATCCGCATCGCAAAGAAGAAGGCAGAGGATAGAGGGCTTTCGATACCGTTTGTCATAGCAAGTGCGGATGCGCTCCCGTTTAAGGAGGGGTGCATGTCGATGCTCATCTCGATGTTCTGCGCGTATAGCCATATCCCGGAGTACGATCAGGCATTTCGCGAGATGCACCGCGTACTTGAGGAAGAGGGGCGGGTTATATTCACCATCGTTAACCGGTGGAATTTTAACTGGTGGCTCAGGCACACGCTTGTTGGAAACCGTGACTGGGTCAGGCACGCCCTTAAAAACAGGGACTTCGTAATCGACGGGCTCTGGACGTATTATTTCTCAAGAAAGGAACTTAAGAGGAAAATGAGGGGCGCAGGGTTTCAGAAGACGCGCGTTGGCAGTGTGATGATCTTCCTGTATCCACATCTGCAGCGCATCGAAGCGGATGCCTCCCTCTACCTGCGAGTTTCAGGCAGGATCGAGAATTTGGTGCGCTGGGTTTTCCCGTTTAACGGTCTCGGCTACTACCTGCTTGCAATCTGCACGAAATAGCTGGCAATCCCGGTAGTCGGCAAGTCGGTCTCAACTCACCCAGAGGGTACGCAGGAGCGAGAAGACAGGAACGCCCTCGATCGTGCCCTTCCCGAGTTTGTCGACGAGCACCGCAATCGCTATTGGTTTTGCCCCCACCTCGGTCAGTTGCTTGATCGTCTCTGTAAGCGTTCCGCCTGTGGTGATCACGTCATCAACGAGCACACAGGTCATGCCCTTCGCATCTGCGAAGTTGTGGCTGAAGATGCCCGAAGCGTCCGTATTCTCAGTGCCGAAGAGTTGCTTGTTTGGATAGAATATTGCGAGTTTGGTGCCGAGTTCGTTTGCAACGATGCTTGCCAACGGGATGCCGCTTACAGCGATACCGACCACCGCGTCGATCTCTGCTACGTCCTCGACACTATCAAGGATCAGATCCGCAACCGCATCAGAGATGCACCGCAACCGGTACGAACTCTCGCCGATGCTGCGCCAGTCCATCGACATATCCTGCGGTGCGCGGAGTTCTGTCTTCTTGCCGGCATGTGTCAGGAGGTACGTGACAGTCTCCTTGGAGACGTTGAGCTCGTCGGCGATCTGTCCGACCTGCATACCATTCTCCTTCATTTCGGTTGCTCGTTTTGTTAATTCATCGATGCCGTTCATGCTGATCACCTATTATTTTGTTAACGGGCTCGCCGCGATTCGAACACGAGTCATTGGGTCCGAAGCCCAATAGGATATCCGCTACCCTACGAGCCCATGCAGTAATGGACACCTGTGGTGTCCATCGATGCCACAGCCCGCAGGACTGGGCATTATTACCATCTCCCGCTGGAGTTGTAAAGTTATCGGAGGATGAAGCCATATCCGACAAACCTCTGTTTCTCATCCAGATTGGCGAGAATAAATCGGTCTGATTCGGCATAAGCGATCTTCTTTGAACCTGATAGCGTAAGAGTGCACTCACTACCGGGCAGAGCAGTGTCCACACCCACCCCGTTTACCACGATCTCTTCGATGCGTGCGGGTGCCGACTGAAGCCCCATGAAGAGATGCAGCACATCCCCGACCGCAATCTCTTTTGTGAACTTTGAAAGTGTGGTGTTAAGCGTAAAACTGGTGGAAACAATCTCCCTCCCCTCTTCCGAGATCATATCTCCGCGCTCCACATCCTTCGGTTGTATATGCTTAAGAGCTAGCCCAACTCTCGCGCCCGCCGCCGCGCTCTTTGCGTCAACGTCATGCAACTGGATCGACCGTATCTCGACAGGTTTCTCTGCCGGCACCATGAGCATCTTATCCTTTGCATGTATCGTGCCCTGCTTGACCACGCCCAGAATCACGCAACCGATGCCGGTCACGTTAAAGACGTGATCGACCGCCACGCGCGCCGGGAGCGCGTTTAACTCCGCGGTCTCCTGATCCACAACCGCGCCCGCAGAAGATATCATCTCTTTTAGCTCTTCCATCCCTTCAAACGTCTCGGCAGATACGATGGCGCACTCCCAGTCTTCGATGACCGTGCCAGCCCCGATCATCCGGATCTTCTTCTCCAACTCCTCGAGTGCGTAAGGATACGAGGTATCTGACTTGGTCAGCACGATCATCCCGTGCTTGTATTTTAACAGGTCAAGCAGGACGATGCACTCGCCTGTGTATGCATCAAGTCCTTCTGGCGGGACGCAGAGGAGTACTATATCAGAAAGGTTAAGTGCGGTAAGGAGCGGTTTTACGGACTTTGGGTAACCAGTGGCATCGGTTATCGTGAGTATGGTTCCGCTCTTGGAAAAGTCGTAGATCGTGACGTCTGACACGTTTCCTTTCTTGCCAAGTTTGGATGCAAGCGTTGTTCTTCCACTCTGCTCACCTCCGATGATTGCTATTTTTGTCATGTTTACTCGTTCGTATCCCTGTGATATATGCTTGCATGGTGCTGTGTTATATGCTCTGTGCTAAGCTCTCGCAGCTCTGCTATGCTCCCGATTACGGCATCCGGCTTGATCCGGGATTGCCTGACGCTCTCCGCAGTCTCAACGCCGGAGAGCACGAGCACGGTCTTCATGCCATATCTGCTGCCTGCGAGAATATCGGTCTCGAGACGGTCGCCAACCAGCGTGCATTCGTGCGCAGGAAGCCCCAGATGGTCGATCACGGCATCCATCATCGGCGGGTTTGGTTTGCCTATCACAAACGCAGATCTCCCGGATGCCGTCTCAAGCGCACGCACGATAGCGCCTGCGCCCGGCAGGAAACCGCGCTCCACCGGAAGAAGGGGGTCGGTGTTTGTTGCGATGAGTCCTGCCCCGGCAAGGATGTTTTGAAGACCGATTCTTAATTTTTCGTAAGTGAAATCCCTGTCAAGACCGACGACAACAAAGTCCGCAACCGCATCTTTATCCATATCCTCGCCACTACCCGCACCCCGGTCCTCGTCCCCGCCCGGATAGATCTCGTGCCCCTCTGCTTTCAGTTCATGTATCAAGCCCGCCTCGCCGATCGGATAGATCTTCTGTGCCCCGTACCGCTTCCTGATATACACGGCAGCAGCATATCCGGCGGTGATCACGTCGCTCCCCCTGCACCGGATGCCGGATGCGTTTAATCTTGCGGAGACCGCATCCCTGCTCTGTGTCGAGTTATTCGTCAGGAAGACGACTCTCGCACTATCCAGCAGTCGGTTGACCGCATCCGGCGCACCTGCTATCACTTCACTGCCGCGATATATCACGCCGTCGAGATCGAGAATGTACGCCTCCATCATTATCATATACGGACGACGCTCTATAAACTTGCCTTCGCACCCGTGCGGAGGGGTTTCTCACTTTCACCCCACTCTTCGAGTACCTTTATCTATCCAGATGTTCGAGGATTAAACATGAGTCCAATGCCAGGGGAAATATCATGATCGATGAAACATCCGAACAGATACGAAAGCGGTTCCTCGAATTGAATGTCGATATCGAACTTCCCGAGATCGAGCGACGGCTTAGCGATCTAACCGAACGGTTCAAGGTCCCGATCGCAGAGGCAGAGCGAAGCGTCGTCAGCTACTTCCTGCGGGAACGCAAGATCAAGCGGGAGGACTATTACGGCACGCCGCAGGGAGCGGCATCGTCCACGCGGATAGCCGATATCAACCAGAGCGAACAGTGGATCAATCTGCGTGCAAAGGTTGTGCAGTTGTGGGATAGCACTTCCCCCGCGATCGATCAGGTCGGGCTCATCGGAGACGAGACCGGGACGATTAAGTTTGTTAAGTGGACAAAATCCAACTTACCGGAACTCGTTGAGGGGAAAAGTTATTCCCTTGAGAATATGACCACTGATGAATGGGAGGGGCGTTTCAGCGTTAAGATGAACCGAACCACCCGCATCCAAGAGCTTGATGAGGAGGTCGAAACCCAGGACCGGGAGGCACAACTGATGCAGATCGATGATATCAACCAGAGCGGACAGTGGATCAACCTCCGTGCGAAAGTGACCCAATTGTGGGAGAGCGAACACGAGTCGATCGATCAGATCGGTCTCATCGGAGACGAGACAGGTACGATCAAGTTTGTGAAGTGGGCAAAATCCGAATTGGCGCCACTTGAAGAGGGTAAGAGTTATTCATTCGAGAATCTGGTAACCGATGAGTTTGAAGAGAGATTCAGCGTGAAATTTAACAATGGATCATCGATTAAGGAACTCGATGAGGATATTGAGACCCCGGACCGGGAAGCGCATCTGATTACGATAGACGACATCAACCAGAGCGGGCAGTGGATCAACCTCCATGCAAAGGTTGTCCAGTTGTGGGAGAGCGAGCACGAGTCGATCGATCAGGTCGGACTCGTGGGAGACGAGACAGGCACGATCAAGTTTGTCAAGTGGGCAAAATCCGAGTTACCGGCACTCGTTGAGGGCAAGAGTTATTCATTCGAGAATCTGACGACAGATGAGTTTGAAGAACGGTTCAGCGTGAAATTCAACAAAGGATCATCGATTGAGGAACTCGATGAGGATATCGAGGTTGGGTTCTCTGCCACCGAGTTCACAGGCGCCATGGTTCACATCCAGGACGGCTCCGGACTGATCAGGCGGTGCCCGATCTGCAACCGTGCGCTCATGAAAGGGACCTGCATGGAACACGGGAATGTGGATGGAATCCACGACCTCCGGATCAAAGCGGTGCTGGATGACGGAACCATGGTGCAGGAAGCGCTCTTCAATCGGGAGATCACCGAAAGCGTCAGTGGGATCACGCTGGAGGAGGCAAAAGAGATGGCTGTGGATGCGCTCGACCAGAGCGTGGTGCTGGACGAAATGAAGAAACGGCTCCTCGGCAGGTATTATACCATGTCCGGGAGCATCCTTGACCGGTACATGCTTGTTGAGAATGTTCAGCTAGTAGAAGGTGTGCCTGACAATGGGGTCGATGCTTTGCTTGCGGAGGTGACCTGAGATGGCTAGTTTTGCAAGAGAGGTGGCATACCGGATCTTTGCCAGGGAACTAAGCGATACAACCGTTGCGCTGGAACGTGACCCGGATGATGCGTATGCGCCCCAGTACGTGCTGACGCCGACCGGAGCAAAGGTCAACCGCGTCTTTGTCATCGGCACGCTCACCGAGAAGGAAGATATTGGCACCGACACCGAATACTGGCGGGCGCGGATATCTGACCCGACTGGCGCGTTCTTTATGTACGCTGGGCAGTACCAGCCGGATGCAACGCGGGCGCTTACAGAGGCGTCGGTTCCTGAATTCCTGGCAGTGGTCGGCAAGGTTAGCGTGTACACGACCGAAGACGGGCGCGTGATGACCTCGATCCGCCCGGAGACGATCTCAGTGGTGGATGCGCTGGTTCGTGACCGGTGGGTGCTTGAGACATCGCGTCAGACACTCGACCGGATCAAGGAACTGGAGGAAGGGAATTGTGAAAATCTTTCGATGATTGAGGAGAACTATTCGATGGATCTTGAGCAGTACAGGCAGATGGTGGCATCAGCGCTCGAATCGATGCAGTGAAAAGAGGTGGCTGAGGGAATCCGGCACTGTCGCTTTTCAAGTGGAATCGCCATGCTATTAGATTCTACCGCAGAGTGCGCAGAGTGCGCAGAGACTTGGAAACGGTATCAAAACTCTGCACCCTCCGCGGTGGTAAATCACTTGATTTTCAGACAGTGTCCGGTCATGGTACGGAAGATTAAACCACAGAGAGCACAGAGGATCACAGAAAGTTGTTATTTTCATCTTTCGCCCCCTCTGTGTCACTCTGTGTCCTCTGTGGTTTTCTGAAACTTTATTCCGAAAATATCAGAAGTCTCCGGGGTTTTGGTCACCGCAACTCCGGATCACCACTGCAGTATATCCACAGGCATCGCCCTGTTATGCACACCGGTCGCAACCAGCGCGCCTGCGACCCCGAGGTCACGCAGCAGATCGAGATCATTCATATCCCGCACGCCGCCGCCGAAGATGACCGGATGATCCGAGCGCGCGACCGCATCACTGAGAAGATCGAGGTCGATACCGGATTCCGTGCCAACCTTCGTCAGGTCGATGATAATCAGGTGGTTGATCGGATAATCGTTCAGCCTCTCGACCGCTTCCAGCGGAGTGAGCGATATTCCGGTGTTTGTGAGGATCCTGCCGTCCATCAGGTCGATGTTGACATGCAGCCGGCTTGCGTCACACGTCTCGCATGCCTCTCCGATCACGTCGAAATCGGCATTCTCGGTTCCGATGGTGACGGTATCAGCGATTGCAAGCCCAAGCGCTGCATCTCCCGCGGACCTGACACCGCAACTGAGTATCGTCCTGCAGTATCCTGAGACGTTCTTTATGACCTGAAAGTTGTCCCCAATTCCGCGGATCCGGTTGAGGTCAGCAGCATACACCTCTGTCGGGCGTAGCGTTCTTGCGATCCCTGCTGCGTCTGATGTTTCGCAGACCGAACTGAAATCCGCTACTGGCAGGTACTCTTCCCGCTTACCCCGGAGCGCATGTACCACGACGCCATCGAATATATCCAGCACGAGGATGGTTCTGAACATCTATTATGCTTGGCACGGTCATCACATATAAAATCGATCAGAGACACGGGCACCCGGATCGATGGATATCCGCCAAATCCATGCTCATTGGGTACCTCTTCTCCTGACAAACCTCATGACCGCTTTTCTCGCCTCCTCAGCCACAAACAAGAATGCCGCGAACGGTAGAAGCAGGAGCCAGTCAGAGAGATCGATCGGCGCGGTGTTGAGGATGGCATTTCCGATCGGATGGTAGACGATAAATATCTGGAGCGCGATCTCAGCCACAATCCCTGCCAGCAGCAATCGATTTGTGAAGAACCCGATCCTGTGTACTGCTTCTCTTGCTGTTCTGCAGACCATAGCGTTTGCGACCTGCGTGATCACGATCGCGGTCTGCGCCATGGTTATCGCCTTCCGGTACGAAATATCGGATGCATAAAGGGCACCAGAGACCCATCCGCTCTTCGAGAGCATCCAGAAGTAGCCAGACATTGCTGCAATCGCCTGGATCGGTCCAAGAAACAGATACGCCCTTGCAAGCAGTGCGCGATCGAGCAATCGCTTGTCAGGAGACCTTGGCGGCTTATTCATCACATCCGGTTCCGGCTTCTCGGTTCCGAGTGCGAGTGCCGGGAGCATATCGGTTCCAAGGTCGATGGCAAGGATCTGCATGATCGTAAGCGGGACAAGATAACCAACCGATGCCGGGAACGTGACGAATATGATGTAGGGGATGATTTCTGGAATATTGCTTGCAAATATGTATGTTACAAACTTTTTGATGTTATCAAAGACGCCTCTTCCCTCCTCGATGGCAGAAACGATCGATGCAAAGTTATCATCGATCAGGATCATGTCAGCCGACTCCTTTGCAACATCGGTTCCGGCAATCCCCATCGCAATTCCAATGTCTGCCTTTGCAAGCGCGGGCGCATCATTGACACCATCGCCTGTGACCGCAACGATCTCGCCGCGCTCCTGAAGCGCTGTTACGATGCGCATCTTGTGCTCAGGCGTCATCCGGGAGAAGATGATCTCCTCCGCTTCAAGCTTTTCGACCAGTTCGGAATGGCTCATATTTTTCAGTTGCGAGCCCGTGATCACGACCGGATCATCGCTGATAATTCCAATGTCCCTTGCGATCGCAGATGCGGTGACGCTGTCATCGCCTGTGATCATGACGATCCTCACTCCGGCATCCTTGCATTTTCTTACCGCACCAAAGACTTCGGGGCGCGGCGGATCGATCATCCCGATAAGCCCCAGAAATACCAGATCTTTTTCGGTATCCTCAACCGAATAATCCCCATATCCAACCTCTCTGTATCCAAATGCAAGCACCCTGAGCGCGTCCCGTGCAAACGACTCACTCGTCCCTGTGATCTCATCGCGCAGCTCTGCTGTCAACTCGATCGTCTCGCCACCTACCATTATATGGTCACAGCGCGGCAGCAAACTGTCGAGCGCTCCCTTTACCCATGCTATCCTTTTTCCGTCTGATTCGGTTACAACGGTCATCCTCTTCCGATCAGAGTCGAAGGGAAGTACGGAAACACGTTTATTCTCACTTCTTCTCGCTCCTATGTCGAATGCCTTCTGCGCTGCCACAGCGAGCGCACCTTCTGTCGGATCGCCAAGGATTCCCTGTATGCCATCATCTTCGACAAGCGACGCATCGTTGCAGAGCGCGGCTGTGGACAGGAGGGGAGTCAGTTCTTTGATCCCCTGATCTGTGAGTATCGTTCCATCCCGATAAAAATCGCCTTCTGGCTCGTATCCAGTCCCGCTGACCTCGAATACCTTGCGGTTGGCATATATCTTCCTTGCGGTCATCTGGTTCTCTGTAAGCGTTCCCGTCTTGTCCGTGCAGATGACGGTCGTGCATCCGAGCGTCTCGACGGAATTCAGATTCTTGATAAGCGCATTCCGCTTCGCCATCCGCTGGCGTCCCATCGCAAGCGAGAGCGTGACCGTTGGCAAAAGCCCTTCCGGAACGTTGGCAACGATGATCCCGATCGCAAAACTGAAGTTGATCCAGAAGGGATTTCCACGAATATCGCCGAGAATATAGAAAACGATCCCCATGATCGTTGCGATGACTGCGATGATCCTTGTCACCTTGTGGATCTCTCTCTGGAGCGGGGTTGGTTCTGGCACAACGGTCTGTGTCAGTTGAGCGATCCTTCCAAACTCGGTGCTGGCGCCGGTTGCGAAGACGACCGCCTTTCCAGACCCTGCCGCAACCGTGGTCCCGCCGAAGACGAGATTTGGATTGTCAACGAACTCATCCTCGAAGGTTGGCTCAGCAGATCGTTTCACAGCCTTCGACTCGCCTGTGAGGGAGGTGTTGCTCACTTTGAGTCCATACTGCTCGATTACGCGTGCATCGGCAGGAATAAGGTCCCCTTCAGAGAGTATCACAACATCACCGGGCACGGTATCTCTCGAATCGATCCTCTTCTCTCCCCCTGATCTGATCACTGAGACAAAACTTGGAAGGAGTTTCTGAAGCGCCTCTGCGGCACGTTCTGCACGGTATTCCTGTACGAATGTGAAAACCGCATTGACGATGATGACTGCGACGATGAAGCAGCCGAGATGGAACATACCCTGCCCGGGATCGAGATATTCACCGAGAAACGCAAGCCCGGCGGCAATCCAGAGCAACAGCGCAAAGAAATGGGTGAACTGGGCGAGAAATCTATATATCAGAGGAGTTTTTCTGGCTTTCTTGATCTCGTTGTATCCGAACTGACGTATCCGTGCGTCTGCTTCATCGTCACCGACCCCATCCGGCGATGTCCTGAGTTGCGCATAGACACCATCGATCGGCAGTTCATTGATGCTCATTGCAATCACTTCACCGGACGCCACACGACGACGTCGCACGGTGCTTTTTCGAGGATTTTCTCGACAGGATTTCCCCTGATAAGTTGCTTGAGGAAGTCTCTTCTGGTCGCTCCCAATATGATGAGATCGTACTTTCCTGATGCCGCTTCTCTGACGATCGCGTCAGTCGCATCGTTCTCGATGGCTGTTTTTATCTCAGCGGCTACACCATACGAGGAGAGCGCATCCACAAACTCCTTTACTCTTTTTCTCGCGTGCACCCGTGCGATATCCTTCTTCTCATGGGTAAGTCCCATGAATCCGGAACGCGAGACCATCCGGACATGCAGCACCGTAACAGTCCCGTTGAAAACGTTAGCGAGTTTTGAGGTCAAGTATGCACGCTCGTCAGACGCCATACCCCCGATTACGGGAACGAGAATCTTTTTAAGATGCGTCAGTCTCCCGAGATGGGCAACTCGTATCGCAAGCAATGAACATGGGAGTGATGCCATGAGCTCCTTGATTATCGTTTTTTTGAAGAAATGCCTGAGCGATGCGACCGTCAGGTTGATATGCTCCCTTCTGACGATGGCTTCGATTGCAGGAACGACTGCCCCGGTCTCAACGATGCCATGCACATCCAGACCCTGTGAGTCTGCATACCACACCACCCGATCGACCGATTCCCTGCCAGCAGCAGACTCGCCCACATGAACTACAAACAGTTCTGCCCCACATGCGCATGCCAGATGGATGGCATACCTCGCCGCTGCTTCTGCATGGAAACTGCCATCGACAGCAAGGAGGATTCTCCGGTACATCTCAACTCCATACTATGTTGCCGATGGTTTAAAGTGTCATCGTGTGGACTTATACATCATGGATATGAGATGTCCGAGATGCGGATCAGAGACTGTTGAACTCGGTGAGAAAAATCTGGAGATCGGAGTGACACGAAAGGATCCGGTCAGCATCAGACTCTGCGGGAACTGCGGCATGGTGTTTTACGTGCATATCGAGAAGATATCGAAGTTCTGATCAGCCGTCAACCTCCATCCGCACCGTGGTAAAGACCGGTCCCCGGATGTCGATCTTCTTGTTGCCGGACGTGATCCACCGGTTCGCATGAGGCTTTATCTCGATATTGATCTCTGACGGAACCTTGATGCCCTTTGCCCTGACCTCACAGCCCATGCCGCATCGTGCCGCGTTCTCGATCTCGCATGCTGCCGCTGCCGCAAACGCATCGATGAACCTGAAACCGGCAGAGACGCCTTCCGTAAATACCGTGTCCCATTTCTCGATACGCGGCACCCCGAGAACATTGCCCTCGTGAACCATGACCTCATTCATCGCTGCCGGACCGCAGAGTTTCGCGTTATTCCGCAGAGAAATGTAATATTGACAGAGCGGGTGATCGGTTGCTCGAAAGTCGGCAATTTTCACTCTCCTTTTGAATTGTATGGTGCAGACTTCAAAAGATATCTTCCAGCAGTTTAAAGATTTTTAACGTGTCTGGCAATCATCATTTCGGCAAAAGCGTATGCCGCATCACAAAGTTCAGCATCATCACCCCCTTCGACCTTAGTAGTAGCTAAAGTGCACCGCATAACCTTTGCTTTGATACGTGTTGATATGTTACCCACATAGCTATCTTCACAAATAACATAGCATCCCGAGAACTTCCTTATCTCGCTACAGAAATGTGCAAGTTCGTCTGTGATCCCTTCATTACTACAATTTGCAAAGAAAATAAACAAATTCAAATCAGAATGTAGCATTAACTCATTAGATTTTCTTTCCCAATATATATTCCAATCTTCATCAGATTTATTATTATCCGGATAGTCTGCTACAAGGTAGGTGTTGCTATATCCTCTTTCAATCAAACAATTACGAAGTCTCCCTAAACGCTTTTTTGCGTTTTCTGGTCTATATGCACCCAGAATCAGTATGTGCAGTTCCTGCCTGGACCATTCGACCTCTTTTCCTACCTCGTACCCAAGAACGTCATCGATCAAATTTGGCATGGCATCACAAACTTATTAAGCGTGGGCAAACTTAATAGTGTACAGGTGAACATTTGTTCACTCCACTAACATGCACAGGAGGTATTGATGTGACAAATGTAGAAGAGTATTCCAGCCAGATACCGCTGATAGTCAGACAGGCATTCAAAGCATTTGGAAATGATAATCGGTGCGCAATAGTTGTTGCATTGTATAAACATGACAGGAGACTCACATTTAGTCGACTCAAGACCACTCTCGGACTTGACCAGAGGGTACTCACAAACGAGTTGAAAAAATTAAGAAATGGCGCCATTGTCACCCACTATACTGAATATACCAAAGGTAAGAGGGACTACTCTTATTATGAACTTACTGACTTTGGTGTAGATGTCCTGAAATCCGCATTCGGTGTGCTTGCCAGACCGTATCAAACTATCGACAAATTGGCAGATGTTGATATGACTTCCTCCCCGCTACAAGTAGCGAGGTCTTCTGCCGCATGTCTGTAAAAGATGGCGATGGATATTACCTGCCTCAAAAAAGCTGGATAGACCTTTCGGAGTGAGCCTATTTTCCAGTTCCGATAGGCGAACTCCGGCATCCAACGCAGAAACCAAGCAATCGATGAAGCAACACCGCTCACACAACTTCCATCCGCACCATGGTAAAGACCGGTCCCCGGATGTCGATCTTCTTGTTGCCGGACGTGATCCACCGGTTTGCGTGTGGCTTTATCTCGATATTGATCTCTGACGGCACCTTGACGCCCTTGACCCTGACCTCGCACCCCAGACCGCATCTTGCCGCGTTCTCGATCTCGCGTGCTGCCTCTGCTGCAAACACATCGATGAACCTGAAACCGGCAGAGATGCCTTCCGTAAATACCGCGTCCCACTTCTCGATACGCGGCACCCCGAGAACATTGCCATCGTGAACCATAACCTCGTTCATCGCTGCAGGACCGCAGAGTTTCGTCTTCTCTTCGGGTTCGACAACCGTCACCCGAACATGATGCCCGGACATCTCGCCCTCCCACGCCAGATACTCGCATGGACTCGGATCACTTCCGTGCTCTTCAGCGACGCGTGCGATGGCACGCTGTATCGCAAGTCCCGTATCGGTATCAGGGGACTCTCTGGCACAGACCGATGCTGCGAGTTCGTGATCAGTCATAGATGGTTGATCGAACTGCGGATACGAGAGCAATCTGACATCGCTGGCGCCATAGAGGATCATCGCAAGCCGCTCCACGCCAAGACCGAGGTTCATCACAGGATACGGGATCTCGTAAGCAGAAAGTGCGATCGGTGAGTACATGCCGAAGGTCGCAATCTCGATCCAGCCGTCCGCATACTTCGTATCCGAGTCGTGCAGGGCAGGATGGTACGCATAGACCTCGATCTGGGTATCAGGCACATAGTACTTGCTCCGTTTCTCATCTGGCTGGAACCTGAATTCCTCGAACCCGAATTGGGATAACAGAGCCTGAGATACCGCTTTTCCATAATCAACAGTCACATCTTCGCCCATCGTAACGCATGAGGCTGAGTGGTACGTCATCAACCTGGAAGCGTCCTCTGACTGCTCCCTCCTGAAGCACCTGTCTATGGAGAATAGGTTCAACGGAAGATCCTGTTTACCGATGAGTGCTGACAGTGTGATGAACCAGCCGGAAGTCATGTGGCTGCGAAGTGTCTTTCTTGTTGGTTCCGGAACCAGTTCCCGAAACTCAGGAAAGACCTGATCGATCATCACCGCAACCTTCGGATCATCGATCTCAAGTTCCCTTGCGAGCACCGGGATCAGGTCATCGCCCTCGATCACTCCTTTCTTGTACGAGTGAAGCACCTGCTTGACCGTTGTCGCGTCGTCTTCGTTTACGTTCCTGCCGATGATCTCACCGATCTTTGCGATCCGTTCATCAGATAGCCCGACATCAGGGCGCGGCAACCCTGCGAGATAGAAACACCGGTCCAGAACCGCTTGTGCCTCTGATCCGAACTGGCGGTACACCTCCCGATCCTCGACTATGAGTGGGTTCATCGTCTCGGAAAATCCCATCCTGAGATACGCCTCCCTGAGACGATGTACCGTCTCAAAGATCGGGTGTGGCTTCCCGTAATCGAATTTAAGGTGCGGGTATGCCTGATTGATCCCGGGAACCGGGATTATCTCCTTACCAAGGTTCCATGTCGCTTCAAAGTCCTGCGCTGCTGATTTCCTGATTGCATCCGGATCGAACTTCATCATGCGGTACTTATCCCCAATCACAGTTAAACGATTTGTCGAGATGGTCAGGGTGGGCGAAGAAGAGGATGCGAAGCCCGAACGCCACCCGCGTGACCTGCTAACCACCGTCCCCGCGGATGTTACTGAAATGGGCTCGCTGCGATTCGAACGCAGGATCCCCGCCGTGTGAAGGCGATGTCATAACCGACTAGACCACGAGCCCATGATCGAGTTGTCTGGAAATGGGTCTGTAGCGATATAAATATTGCTGTCGGCGAAGCCTGCATTCACCTGAAGCACTTGACGCACGATATGATCGTATCGCC
>DAOURL010000174.1 GCA_030625165.1 Methanosarcinales archaeon
GAGGAGGTGGAAACGATGCTTGACATAGGGAGCGAGGAAGGAGCGATCGAAGAGGATGAGAAAGAGATGATGATAGGTGTTCTGAAACTTGACGAAATCGTGGTGGAGGATGTGATGTCACCAAAGGAGGCAATAGTTTGCATGAGAGTCGATCAAACCATGGATTCAGCCGTGGAATTGATAAAGAGTAGTGGACACTCAAGAATCCCGATCTTTGAAGGGACAAAGGATAATATCGTGGGCATCTTATATGCCAAGGATCTGTTGGCAAAAGTGGGCGAAGGCGGCGTTTCGCTGAGAGAATTGATGAAAACCCCCCATTTTGTGGCAGAGACAAAAAGGGTGGACGACCTTCTTGAGGAATTTCAGAGGGGTAAATGCCACATCGCAATCGTTGTAGACGGAGCGGGAAGAACAATGGGTGTGGTTAGCTTAGAAGACATTCTGGAGGTAATAGTGGGAAGTATATATGATGAACACGATGTAATAATAAAGGGAAGACATGCGAGGTGATGGATGATTCCAAAACCCTTCAGAAAGAGATCAGAGAAAGGAGGTCTTCCTCCAGGGACTCTCGTTCACATAGGGGAGAGAAAAGCCGAGAAGGTACGAATCACAATCATCGAATATGATGAAACACAATTTCAGGAGAAGGAAGTCGAGACGATCGAGGAGTGCTTTTCATTTAAAGATACACCAGCCGTCACATGGATAAACATAGAGGGTCTTCATCAGCTGGATACCATAGAGAAGATTGGAAAGCACTTCACCATCCACCCTCTTGTCCTGGAAGACATCGCAAATACAGAACAACGTCCCAAGATGGAGGATTTTGATGATTACATCTTTCTCATATTGAAGATGCTCTACTTTGAGGAAGACGAGAATGCGGTAAAGGCGGAACAGGTCGGTTTGATTCTTGGCTCGAATTTCGTCATCTCGTTTGAGGAGGGTGGGGGGGATGTCTTCAATCCAGTACGTGAAAGAATCAGGAACGGAAAAGGACGTATTAGAAAGCTGGGTCCCGATTATCTTGCTTACGCTTTGATGGATGTGATTGTTGATAGTTATTTTCTGATCCTTGAGAGAATTGGAGATAGGATAGAAGATCTGGAAGAAGACCTCCTCGATGAATCAAGACCGGAAACCATGCAGGCGATCCACAGTTTAAAAGGAGAGATGCTGCTTTTCAGGAAGTCGGTCTGGCCCCTGCGTGAGGTGATAAGCAGCATGGAACGAGGAGAATCGGTCTTGATCAGGGAGTCGACCGGAATATATCTGAGGGACGTTTACGATCATACAATCCATGTAATCGATACGATAGAGACGTTTCGCGATCTGCTCTCCGGACTGCTTGACCTTTACATCTCGAGTGTCAGCAATAAGATGAACGAAGTTATGAAAGTGCTAACGATCATTGCTACAATATTTATTCCTCTAACTTTTATAGCAGGTGTTTATGGGATGAACTTCCGATATATGCCGGAACTCGAATGGCGGTTTGGTTACCATATAATTCTCCTGGTTATGCTGATCACAGGGGCTGGGATGGTGATTTATGTCAGGAAGAGAAGATGGCTATAAAGCGATCTATGTTATATGCCGCAACTTGACCATGTTATTTCGTTACGATACCTAAGTCAAGACTGGTCCGGATATCCTCGTCGCTCGGTGTGTGTGTTTTGGAACCTGCTCCCTGCATCATGTGATAACCGATTATAAAGACGATGGTGCCGCCTGTGATCCGAAGCGCCGGCATCGTGAGCCCGAATAGCGAGAATATGTAATTCCCGGCGATACTTACAGCGGCAATGATCGCGAATGCCAGCAGGATGCTCCGCATGGCAACATCTCTCTTCGTGGCGCCGTCGTCTCCGGCGGTCAGGCTGACAAAGACCGGTGTATTAGCGATCGGATTCATGATGGCGAAGTATCCTGCCAGAGCCGTGCCAGCGAATCCGAGCAGCGTTGGTGTGTCCATACTGTTGTGTCCTGTTGTATGTGCCTAGCGCGCATAGCGCATTCCGGGTGTCCGACCTATGCCACTCCAGCACCCAGAATCGAGATCATGACCGTGGTTTTATCAGGGAAGAGACGAGCCAGATACCGAGAATGCCTGCGATCGTAAACGCGGTGCTGCAGATCAGCGGAATATCGTATACGTGCGGTCCCACGCGCGAGTGTGTGATCAGTGCGCCTGCGACGATGAATGCAGCAACGATCAGGCTTGCCGATATGCGCTTGCTCATGAGATTGAACTCCGAGACGATGTGGTGGGGCACATCCTTGTCAAGCATGGGCATCATCAACTACGACGAGATCGATGTCATGCAGTACGACGAGATCGATGTCATGCAGTTCAGGTTTGAGATATCGAACCTGATCCACAAATACTACGGAAGATCGCTTCGGAATATGAACACCGGAGAGATGATGCGTGAAATGCTCCAACTGGCTCTGAAATACCACGGGACGGTCCCGCCGAGTCTGATGATGCTATCGAAAGCGCTGATGACTGAGGAAGGGATCTGCGCACAACTTGACCCGGATTACAACCTGCAGGAACTGGCTAAACCGTACATAAAGAAGCTGACACAGAAGCGCATGGCGCCAAAAGACCTGCTTCAAAAACGAGTTCGCAAAGTTGCGGGAAAGGGTCGTGCGCTCCAGTCCGGCTGCATCGATCGCTTCGATGTCAGTGATCTTGATGCCGTCGATGAACTCCATGGTCATCACCCGCTGGCTGGTATGGTCCCAACAAATTGCCGGTACATGCACGGTGTCGCAACCGAAGGTCTCCCGAAACTCACCCGTACTCTGCGCTTCGAGCGTGTAGTCGAGTTCCGCACGCAGGTTCCGTTCAAACTCGGTTACGAAACCGACCGGATCGAGGGAGCTTACCTCTTTGATATGCCGTTTTGCAAAACGCGCAAGATTGCGGAGGATCTGAAGGTCCGAATCGATGACCTCTTTTATGCCCGGGCGCTGCACCTTCACAGCAACCTTCCTGCCGCCGGATAACGTGGCGATATGCGCCTGCCCGAGAGACGCTGATGCAATCGGCTCGCGGGAGAACGTTTCAAACATCTCGTCGATTGGCGTGCCGAACTCCTCTGCGACGATGTTGCACACGTCATCATAATCGAATAGTGGCACGTCATCCTGTAGCTTTTCAAGCTCTTTTACGTACTCTTTCGGAAGGAGATCCTCTTTTGTGCTGAGAATCTGCCCCAACTTGATATAAGTAGGTCCCAGTTCCTCAAACATCATCCGTAGCCGCTTGGGATCGGATAGTTCAGGGTGCACTGCTTGCGTCTTTGTGACGCGATCCGTAACTGACCGTAACGGGTGGAGATTGAACCGATCGACTATATGCCCGAAACCATACTTGGTCGCAACCCCCATGAGCGTCCGGTATCGTTGTAACTGTCTTTTGCTGAGTATCGATACCACCTTATATTATATCTGACATTCCGCATGTGTTTTTGTAAAAAGATCGTAACTACTCAAGTACCTAAAACACGATCATGAGACTTCACCTATACCGGCACTACCTGACCCGGGACATACCGGAACCAAACAGGGAATTTAACCGCGGAGGGCGCAGAGGAACGCGGAGGAGGCTAAAAACTCTGCGAACCTCTG
>DAOURL010000246.1 GCA_030625165.1 Methanosarcinales archaeon
TCGTAACTACTCAGGTATGTTGATTGGTCGCCCGATTGCGATTCTGTAATTTCTGGCAAGAAAAATAACCGCGGAGGGCGCAGAGGAACGCAGAGCATTTAACCATTTATCCCCCCTCCGCGTCCCTCTGCGCACTCTGCGGTTAAATTTCCAGTTTGGTTACAGTACCCCCCACGTCCCGGGTAGTCCCTGCATAGTGAAGTCCCCCGATAGTGGTTTTAGGTACCTGAGTAGTTACTTAAACAGATTCTAAAACGGGCTATGGATTTGGGCATATCTGACCTCGCTATGCAGCACGATCACTATCTATAGGGAACAGATAAGCGGTAAAAATAGCTATTTTCATTGACACGGGTTAAATTCTGGCATTGATAAACACATCTGGTGAGTATCATGAACGTGCCGGAGCCATCGCATCAGAGATTGTGGGTCGGTTCGTGATAACCGAAGCTGTACTCAACCGAGATCAGGTAATGCGCTTTCCAGATTGCGCTGGCGATCCGCCTCTGTAGCTACCATTGAAGACCTGCGGAGCGATCTTGATATCGAGGTGGTATCGATCAGCCCGGGATTGTTCGACCGTGCGATGAAACTCTATTCCTCCCATAAGGATAAGGAGTGGGGGATGACCGATTGCATCTCTTTCATCGTCATGCAGGATAGGGAGATCATCGACACGCTCACCACCGATGACCATTTCCGACAGGCTGGATTCAGGGCATTGCTGATCGAATAGACCTGTGGAACCTGAGTTTCGAATATCTGAAAACATACGAGTCAGAACCAAAGCACCAGATAAATTGACAGTCCCCTCTGAATTAATTCAGGCATTCCCGACCCCGATCCGCACATCGACCCCCATCCCGTGCTCGAATGCGAGCAGTTCGGATGCACACAGTTTTGCCTGCCCTGTCGCAAGCAGGAGATCGTTCTCATCCACCACGAGCACCTCATCGCCGCTCCGGATCATCGGATCCGCATCGATGATGTGCCGTGCAAACGCGGTCTTCCCATCTCGAACGAAGGGAGCAGCATCGCTGTTCACAACGACGCGCATCCCGGGCGGTGGCAGGAATATATGCAGCCGGGACGCTCCGAGTTTTCCGAGCGTGAACAGGTTATCGCTTGCACGGAGCGTTGCGACGCGCTCTTTACCCTGCAGCACCTGCCTGATCCTGCCAGTGGTGGACAAGCGGAATGTCACGTCATCAGGAAAGAGCGCGTCTCCTGCGCCGCGTCCGAACTGGTAGTCGGCAATGATTCGTGCTTTTCCAAGATGCGCATCCGAGGTCATCCCTGCTCCGCATACTCAACCATCGACTCAAAGATCCTGCGCCCGTCATCAGACCCGAGTATCGACTCAGATGCACGCTCAGGATGCGGCATCATCCCGAG
>DAOURL010000103.1 GCA_030625165.1 Methanosarcinales archaeon
CGCAGAGTTGTTATCATCCTCCGCGTTCCTCTGCGTCCCCCGCGGTTAGATTCCCTGTTTGGTTCAGGTATGTTCCGGGTCAGATGGTGCCGGTATAGGTGAAGTCTCATGATATTGTTTTAGGTACCTGAGTAGTTACGATTTTTTGGAAGAAAAAGGAGGCACTGTCTAAAAATCCAGTGATTTCTGCCGATTTACTCGATTCGTGCCATTCGTGATAAAATCAGCACCAAGAGATCACGAATGGCAACGAATGACGCGAATTACACGAATTTGGTTGCCACAAAATCAGAGCGTTTTCACTGAATATTCCGATTGTGCCGAAAAAGGATTTGTTTTCAAACCTTCGCCCAAAGATACGTTGCGGCTGGCACAACAGAGCGAATATATAACTTATGCGCAAGAGCTGATTGATGGATTGGATATAAGAAATGAGCTTTCACACGATTATAGCGGTGAAAAATTTGAACGTTCGGAGAAGAAATTAAGAGAAGAAACTTATGTTGCATTGGGAAAACTGTACCTCTTTTTTTATAAATGAAAAAAACAAATGATTATGCCGAATTATTCCATAAATAAAAAAGAAAAAAATTCTTTTGGACTTTCCGATAGGGATATGAAAACGTTGCAGGACATTTTTAAAAAAAATCCTGATGTGAAAAACGTTTTTGTATTTGGGAGTCGGGCTAAGGGAACGTACAAACAAGGCAGTGATATTGATCTGGCAATAATGAATGAAGGGGTGAAAGATACGTTTATCCGCAAAATGAAAAGCGATTTTGAAGACAGTAGCCTGCCTTATACAGTTGATTTGGTGAACTACCCCACACTAAACATCCCGAACTGAAAAATCATATTGATAGGGTCGGGGTGCCCTTGCTCCGAAAATAACCGCGCTTATGTGCGTGTATCAATCCCCTGCAACTAAATCTGATACTATTCACTACAACTTTTTTATATACTATATTTAGAATATAAACACTGCGACACAATTTTCCGAGAAGATGCAACAAATTAAGTTTACCAAGCGCAGGTCCGCGGACCCGCATTGGATACAACCCTGCTCATCCAAGTTCCCCTGCAACCATGTCCTTATCTACCCCCTATAGTGACGTTGATGCCCTCCGCAGCAGCAGTTATCGAAAAGATTAGCGTCAAAAGAACCGTTATCACCAGAATTCTGCAACCATTCATTAATATCAACCTTGCGCATTCGACCCCACATAAACCTACGGTATATGGAGGAACGCCACCATTTAAGTATCAGTACACACAATATCATAATCACTCGATGAAGATGATCGTTTTTGATATGGACAGTACGCTGATCGACGCTGAGACTATTGACGAACTTGCTGCGGCGGCTGGCGTTGGTGATCGTGTTACAGAGATCACAGAACGGGCTATGAACGGAGAACTCGACTATGGCGAGGCTCTCCGCGAGCGTGTCGGTCTGCTGAAGGGACTTAGCATCGAGCGTGTCAGGCATGCTTGCGAGAGTCTCCCGCTGATGCCCGGCGCAAGAGAACTGGTGGATGCTGCCAAGCGCATGGGATACCAGACCGCTATGATCACATGCGGTTTTATGATCTCTGCGAGGCGTATCGGAGAGATACTTGGCATAGATCACGTGATCGCAAACGATCTGGCTACGAACGGTGAAAAACTCACCGGAGAGGTAGTCGGCAATCTGACAGAAGCTGACTCGAAAGCCCGCGTGCTCAAAGATCTTGCTCACCGGTGTGGAATCGACACATCGGAGTGTATTACAATCGGCGATGGTGCGAATGATATTTACCTGTTTGCGAATGCCGGATATTCGATTGCATTCAATGCAAAGCCGATCCTGAAAGAGTACGCAGATGTAGTGGTCGATCAAAAAGATATGAGGGCGATCATTCCGATCATCGAAAAGATAGAGAAATGAGCAAGATCCGAAAACGGAGAGGCACAGTATCAGCAGTAAGCTGAAAAAGGAGGATACCAAGCAAATGTTGAAGGAATTACAGGATAAAAAAGCGATACTTGTGAAAGAACTCGAAGAGTACAGAGACAAGCGCAACGAATTGAATACCGAGGCAAGCAAATGGTCTGCAGAGCGTAATAAGTTGAATCGGACATCACGGATGCTGACAGATGAGGCACAGCAGTTCAAACATGAACGTGACGAGCACAACAAAAAGGTAAGCGAGTACAAGGTGAAGAGGGATGAATGTAATAAGAAAATCAATGCTGCCAATGCAAAGATCGAAGAAATCAAGAAAGACGCAAATCTCACCGGTGCATCTGTAAGCGAACTCAAAAAAGAGATTGAAAGCCTTGAATTCAGGCAGCAGACCAATGTTTTATCGTCAGAAAAGGAGAAAGAACTCGTCGGCGCGATCGCCATACTGGTCAGCGAATACAAGATGAAGATGACCGAGATCGAGAGAAATGCAGAACTCAAGTCAGCGCTTGGGGTGCTGGAGGATCTGCGTGAAGAGGCGTCTCTGTATCACGAAAAGGTTACGGAATATGCGGATCTGGCACAGGAATACCATGATAAGATGATCAAGGTGTTTAGGGAAGGTGAGGGCATCAGAGTCAAATCAGATCGCATCCACAGAAAATTCGTAAAAATTCAAGACGAAGCAGACCGCCATCATCACCATTTCATCAAGACCCAGAAGGAAATCAGGGAACTGGAGAAGATGATTGTCAGCATCACGAGAAGAGGCAGAGAGGATAAGAGGAAAGTGGAGCGAATGAAGGTTAGAAAAGAGGCAGAGTCGATATACAATCTGTTTAGACGGGGGGAGAAGATCAGTACCGAGGATTTGATGTTGCTTCAGCGGTCTGACCTGCTATGAGTTATGAGAACTCTTGTATTATGCCTGGATCGGGATGACGATATTGGACGGAAAGCCGGCATCGCAAGTCCGGTTATCGGCAGAAGCGCAAACATAGAGGCAGCAACGAAACTTGCGGTGGCGGATCCTGAGGATTCGGATATCAACACGATCTTTGGCGGGATACAGGAGTACGACCGGTTGAGTGCAGCTGGCACGGACGTTGAGATCGTCTGCATAGCAGGGGATCGTGATGTCGGAGTGATATCCGATAACAAGATCGCTTTGCAGATCGACGATCTCCTTGGCAGGGATGAGTTTGAGAACGTGATCTTCGTATCAGACGGGGCCGAGGACGAGTCTGTGCTGCCGATCATAGAGTCGAGGATAAAGATAAATTCGGTCAAGAGGATCCGGGTCAAGCAGAGCGAGAGCATAGAGAGCACGTATTACCTCATTAAAGAGGTTCTCAGTGATCCGAAGATCAGAGGCACGATATTCATCCCGATCGGGCTTGCTTTCATCACTTTTGCCCTAGCATATATAATAAAACGACCTGAACTTGCGGTTGCAGGCATTCTCGGGGTTGTCGGGACTTACCTTCTGTACACTGGCTCCGGAGTCGGATCGTCCATAGGACGGTACCGTGAAACCGCAACCGAGTCCCTGTACCGGGGCAAGATCAGTTTCATCACATATATCGCAGCGATCATAATCGGGATCATCGCAACCGTGCAGGGGGCAAATTCTTGCTGGGACGGTATCGCCGGCGATATTTTTCCAGGATATGTCATACTATCGATGATCTTCGTGCAGACCTCTGTCTGGTGGTATGTGGCTGCCGGATTTTTCTTAGGCTTCGGTAAGATCGTTGATCTGCGCCTCGAAGGGAGAGCCATCGGGAGAGCGTGGGCATTCCCGTTCTTCGTCATTGCCGCCGGACTCCTTCTATGGGCTGCAAGCGCGTACATCCTCACAACCACAGAGTATCAGCAGGGTTACGGCATCCAGCATCTCATACTCTCGATCGCGGGCGCAATTGCGATCGCGCTTTTAGGGATCTATGTTGCGACAAAGAGATACGGAGAACGAAATGAAATGCCTGATCCTGATCATTCTTGACGGGTTCGGGCTTGCCGAACCGACCGGCGGCAACGCGATCACACACGCAAAGACACCCAATCTCGATCGCCTGCGCAAAGAATACCCGACGTGCATCTTGCAGGCATCAGGCGAGGCGGTCGGGCTTCCTGACGGACAGATGGGAAACTCTGAGGTTGGACACCTGAATATCGGTGCAGGAAGGATCGTGTATCAGGATTTGACCCGCATAAATAAGGCAATATCTGATGAAACGTTCTTTAGAAATCAGGTTCTACAAAATGCGATCGAACACGCGAAGACGCACGGTTCCTGCCTGCACCTGATCGGGCTTCTCTCGGACGGCGGCGTGCATAGCCACATCACACATCTCCTCGCTCTTCTGCAGATGGCGTCGGCAGTGGGGGTGCGCACGCAGGTACATGCGTTTCTCGACGGCAGGGATGTGCCGCCCAAAAGCGCTCTTGAATATATCAGCGCGATTGATGGCACGGTCAGTGGATTCCGCGTGGGCACTGTGATGGGCAGATACTATGCGATGGACCGCGATAACCGATGGGATCGGATAGAGAAAGCATATCGTGCCCTTGTTTCCGGGAATGGCATACCCGCAAAGAGTGCATCCGATGCCGCGGCAGAGGCGTACGCACGAGGCGAGACCGACGAGTTCGTGCTGCCAATGGTCTTGAATGATCACGTCCCGATCGCTGATAATGATTCGATCATCTTCTTTAACTTCAGACCGGATCGCGCCCGCCAGATTACCCGTGCGTTCGTGGACGATGATTTCAGCCATTTCAAGCGCCGCAAGTTAGATAACCTCTGCTTCGTGTGCATGACCGAGTATGACTCAACCATCGATGCCCAGGTTGCGTTTGCGCCGGAAGAGATCAAGAATACGCTTGGCGAGGTCTTATCAAAGATGGGTTTTACGCAACTGCGGATCGCAGAGACTGAAAAGTATGCGCATGTCACGTTCTTCTTTAATGGCGGCATCGAGACTCCGAATCCGGGCGAGGATCGCTGCCTGATACCGTCCCCGAAGGTGGCAACGTACGACTTGAAGCCAGAGATGAGTGCTTATGAGGTAACCGATGCCGTGATCGAGAGGATCGGGTCGTACGATGTGATCATTCTTAACTATGCAAACTGCGACATGGTCGGGCACACCGGCATCTTCGATGCTGCCGTGCAAGCGGTGGAAACGGTCGATACCTGCGTTGGCAGGGTCATCGATGCGGTTCTGGAGGTTGGAGGGTCTGCGATCATCACAGCAGATCACGGCAATGCCGAGAAGATGGTTGCTGCGGATGGCACGCCGTATACCGCACACACCACGAATCCTGTGCCGCTGATATTGGTCGCGGATCAGGTGGCAGGTGTCAGGGACGGGAAACTTGCAGATATCGCTCCTACGATGCTTGAGATGCTTGGCGTGCCGAAACCAGCAGGGATGACCGGGGAATCGGTTATATTGTAGAAGATCTGTTCGATTGGGTACGCGAAAAAAGAAAGAAGGCGGGCATGGGTCACACGCCTCCGCTGCTGATAGCTCTTTTGAGCGGCATCCACGCCACGATTTCCCGCGTCAGTTCCCATTCAAATCTAAATCGAGAACTCACATTGCACAAACTCATGAATGCGGGGGAAGGGATTCGAACCCGTGAACTCCTTCGAGAACAGATCTTGAGTCTGCCGCCTTTGACCGCTTGGCTACCCCCGCATAACTATCGCAAAAGGCAAAGAATCTTTCCGCCGCAATATCATTTAAATGTGTCGATCGTACAAACCGGATGCTGCCCACACCTTTATTATACCATACCGCAAGCCAGATCATAATGAACCTTGAGGCAATCGCGTCAGAGATCAGGAACTTCGAAGGAGTGACACGGAAAAAGTCGATCGCGGACATCGCAGAGATCCTTGGGACTGTGCGATCCGAGTACACGGACTGCATCGCGGATATCGGCGATGATGCAGCGATAATCGACATCGGCGGGGACGATGTGCTGCTCTTTGCAGCGGACGGGATATGGAGTGCGATGCTCGGGGATCCATGGTGGGCGGGATACGGCGCAGTCCTTGTGAACGTAAACGACATCTCCGCAATGGGCGGGCGCCCGATAGGTATGGTCAACATACTCGCAACCGACAACAAAGAGACATTAGCCGAACTAGTCCGCGGGATCAGGGACGGGGTCGCCAAGTTCGGGGTCCCGATGGTCGGCGGGCATCTGCATCCGGACACGCCGTACACCTCAAGCTCGGTTGCCATCGTCGGCATCGCAAAGAGGGACGCGGTCATCAGGAGCGACACAGCAGAGGCAGGAGACGCAATCGTTCTCGCTTATGATCTCGACGGGCAGGTCGGGAAGAATTCGATCTATTCGTGGGACAGCACAACGATGAAGACCGCTGCAAGCGTCCGCGAGAAGTTCATGGTCATGCAGACGCTCGGGGAGCGCGGTCTTGTGACTGCTGGAAAGGACATCAGCAACCCCGGCACGATCGGGACGCTTGGGATGCTTCTCGAAACCAGCCGAAAGGGTGCGAGCGTCGATATAACAGCGATACCCCGTCCTGATGGGGTTGACTTTGTCCACTGGTTAAAGATATACCCTGCAACCGGCTATGTGGTGACAACACGGGATGCGGACGAGTGTATAAGGGTCTTTGAAGCCGCGGGGCTTGATGCGGCGGTTGTCGGGGTTATCGATGACGGGTTGTGCCTCGATATTTGTGAAGGGGATGACAGGGTCACGGTCTTTGATTTCGGGCGGGATGTGATCACTGGAATTCAAGTTAGCAGTGGTTGAGCAAACCATGAAAGAGACTGAGATTCCCACGTTTCAAATACAGAACCCTACAACGCATCGATACTCGAACATGCTCAGCATCGTATGGAGTTTTCCACCAAAGCAGACAAAAAACCATGACCCCGGAAACCAGCACCAAATTCGGAATATACCGCGGACAGTTCATCCATAAGACCCTGATGATGGTGCCCGGACGAGTTGACCACAAACTTAAACCACAAGTTGCGAAAAATAAGATATAAAGACGGCGGCAGTCTTCGATTGATATTGAGGTTAAACAAAATGATAACAACCGCTAAAACACAGATGATTTCGGATGGGCGCATTACAATTCCGGATGATTGGGTTAATTCTCTTGGACTGGATGACGGAACTTCGGTCAGCATGTCTTTGAGCGATAGCAAAATAATCATAGAAAAAACTCATCATCCGCTTGAGGATATGTGTTCGCTGCTGGATGACATCGAGTTCACAGATTCTGATTTCATGCAAGCAAAGAAGTCGTTGTTCCCTTTTGAAGATATGGAAAAGGGGAATTCAGAAGAGAGGGGTCTGTGATTTGTTAGATAACAACGCTATTTATGTACTTGATGCACAGGCATTATTTCAATTGCATAAAAGAGAGCCCCCATCTGCAGTGAAAAAGCTTAGAGACGACTTAATTAAGGAAAAATATGTTGCTATCATCCCGACGATCGCAATCGCAGAACTGCTATGGAAATGCAGAAGAAGTGGAATAACGGATCGGGTAGAAAGATTGCTCAATGGTTGGAAACGATCTCCAAACATCATAATCGAGCCGTTTTCTCTCGAGATTCTTGAGTTGATGGTTGGTAATAGGGACAGTTATGAGTTGCACGATGAAATCATAGCAATGACATGCAGAAAATATAATACGAAGTTGATCTGCACAAAGGATGATAAATTAATCAGGACCTACAATTTAACAAAAGTCTGGGATTAGCACGTATTGATAGTATTCACACACAACAAATGACCCAAAAAACCACCACCAAATTCGGGATATACGGCGGGCAGTTCATCCCTGAGATCCTGATGCCAGCCATAGAAGAACTGACCGCGGGATACGAAAGATACAAGAACGACCCTGAATTCACAGCCGAGCTTGACCGCTACCTCGCAGACTTCGCGGGCAGACCGACGCCGCTATATCACGCGAAACGCCTGAGCAATGCGTACGGCGTCAAAATATACATCAAGCGAGAGGATCTCGTGCACGGCGGCGCACACAA
>DAOURL010000153.1 GCA_030625165.1 Methanosarcinales archaeon
TTTTATATCAATCAGTGGTGTTTTATCGAGTGCATCAACCCCTTTGATCCTTAAAACATTCCCTTTCCGCTCAATAAGTTCAGTGACATGGAATCCAATCGGATTGGGTCTATTCGGAGATCGTGTCGCAAACACCCCGTGAACATCCGTATCAAACGGGGTGCGTGTCTGTAAAACACGATCATCCGCTCTATCGAGCCAGTAAAGAAGTATAAGATGGGAACATTGATCGATATCCTTCAACCCATCTTCGTATTCCTTAAAGATCTCTATCTCACAAGTTTCACTGGATGACCTTCCCTGAAACGGGGCATCCCCTGCCGTCTTGTATGGGGTGTGCATGATTCCGATTGGTCTCAGTTCCATTATCCCTCTGATTTTTCACGCGGTTCCGGTCACACAGTCACCTCACAATCAGTCCATGTCGCAGGTATTCCATCACCATACGTATCGAGATCGAACAGTTCTCCGTTGGATATGTCCAGAACGCTGGTATCCCCGACTGATCCGATTATCTCGAAGTTGACTGTTGCAAGTGACCCGGATCCGCTCACCAGATCGCCATCAGGAAGGTCAAACAGTACCCTGATCGTATCCGCATCCATGAAACGCCATTCAGGTATCGGCACCGTTGTACCGTCTATATTTCCTGAATCGACACCACTCACATTCACAACGCTCGAATTGAACGAGAGATCGAACTGCCCCGAATCGAGATCGGCAACATTGTAGATATCTATCGTAGCATTGAATGTGCCAGATACAGTTTCAGGCGCGTTGACACGAACTTGCGTCTTCTGCGCAATCGTCAGTATCATGAGTGCGTCGAGTGAGTTGACCGCACCATCGTGATTCACATCAGCGCGCTCGATATCAGGCGGCATGCTTCCAACCGCCATTCGAAGCGCGATTAGTGAATCCGCTGTGGTGATCCTGTCATCGCTGTTTACATCGCCGACTATCTCAGCCGATACTGGCGCGCTGAACGCTACAAGAGCAATCAGCGTGCAGTAGATCATGTATATTGCTTTCATTGTTATACTTCCTTTATTATTCTCTCCTGAACACGAGATATGCTGCCGCAAGCACACCTATCGCAAATATAGACCCAAATCCGGGTGTTTTGGATTCGGTCGCATCTGCCGGAACCGATGTCTTGGTTTCGGTCGTAGTCTTATGCACAACACTTTCGACACCGTCCCAGCTTGCGGGTATCACCTCTGCCATGGTATCGACGAGTAGTCCGTCAGATATTTCCATGACACAATCTCCGGAAACTACTGTCTCAAAGTGTATCGTTGCAAGCGATCCGGATCCGGACACGCCATCGATGCCTGGAAGATTGAAGAGCACCCTGATTCTATCTCGGTCGACCGCCCAGTTATCTATAGGTATGGCAGTTCCACCGATATTTCCATCATCGACGCCTGTAACGTTCACGGCAGCCGAATCAAAATAGAGATCGAACTGCCCCGAATCAAGATCAACGACATTTTCGATCTCTATTACGACACTGAAATCACCGTCCACGCTCTCGGGAGCATTGACGCTGACACCTGTCTGGTACGCTGCTACAGGAGTTGCAAGTATTATCGATGCCATTGAAAGTAGAATAAATGTTGATATTATTTTTGACATCATCAGAGTTATGTTACGAAAACACATCATTAATAAATGTTTCGTATGTAAAATTATTAGATGATTATACTCAGCACCGTCACAAACTGCGCTTTTTTTATAGATAGAACCATAGCCCACATTTAGTATACGGGCAACTGCTTTTTAGTTTGAGATACAAATCTTAACAGGCGATCTGCATGATTAATATTGAGTTCACTGAGAAAGAGACGAAAGCATTGAATTACGAACGATACCATCATCCACATCCTCGAGTTCAGCATAAAATGGAAGTTCATTGGCTGAAGAGCCAGAAAATGAAACATAAAGATACCTGCCGCCTGGCAGGAATCTCTCCAAATACTCTGCGATCTTATCTTCGAAAATATAAAGCGTGTGGCATCTGTGGGTTGAAAGAAGTGAATTTTAGCAAACCTCAAAGTGAATTGAAGCAACATACAACGACTATCGAAGCTTACTTCTATGAGCACCTTCCTGCCAGCGTTAAAGAAGCGATGGCTAAGATTGAAGAACTGACGGGGATTGAACTTAGTGAAAATAGGGTTAGAGAGTTCCTCCGGTCTATTGGGATGGCTCCTCTATTGGGATGGCTCCTCGCAAAGTGGGCATGATTCCTGCTAAAGCGGACCCTGATAAGCAAGAACGTTTCATAAAAGAAGAGCTTGTGCCACGTCTCAATGAAGCCGAGTCTGGCAAGAGAGTTGTCTTTTTTGTGGATGCTGCACACTTCGTTCTTGCCCCCTTTCTCGGAATATTGTGGTCTTTTAAACGATTGTTTATTAAAGCCCCTTCTGGTAGAAAGCGATTCAATGTTTTGGGTACGTTAAATGCTATAACTAATGAATTAATCATTGTTACCAACGATACATATATCAACGCTCAGCGTTTTTGTGATTTATTGTGGCGCATTTCACGCCTCGACATCAGAGTCCCTATCACCCTTGTTTTGGATAATGCCAGATACCAGAAGTGTAAACTTATTTGGGAGTTAGCAAAATCCCTCGATATTGAATTGCTTTACCTTCCACCTTACTCGCCAAATTTAGGTAGTGTCCTAAATTTCATGATCCACACTTAAACATCAAAAATTCCCTCCATGTCCATGGATGTTTGGTGATCCCTTCAGCCATACACGGAGTCCTCTTGATGTTTCTGACTCCTTTGGGAGTTTTAATCGCAAGTGTCAAATGGGGTCTGATAAGATTGGTGTAGCACTGGTAGAGGTCAAGGTGGTCATCCAGCATATTCTTGCATTTCGAAAAACAGAGACTTTTCCGTACAAATCTCGAGATTCCGTGCCGCAGAGTAAGGTTATATCGTTCTACATACACTGTTTCTATATCTCCATCCTCTAAATCACCAAATATTATGGTTCTTGTCTTTCCAACAACTCTGCCACTTTCCCGTTCCTTAACAAGCTGTCCGTAGTTGATTGTGTTCGGATCGAAGTTCCCAAGTAGAGCTGTAGTATACTGATCATTGCCATCGCTGACGAACGTAGCCTTATTATCAGTGTCAGGCACCTTACCACGGCTTTTTACCATTGCCATCAGTTTATTCGCAGTTTCCTGTACTCTTTTGCCTGTGCGATGGCTAAATGGAGTTTTGTGTCAGATTTTATAGCTGTGTAGATCCAGCAGTCGCCATTTCTATCTGATCCAACATCCCCCCGTTCAATTTTCTTTTGTTTTTTTTGACGAAGGACCACATCTCATCCACCTGTATCTGGGTTAATCCCACGTTTTTTATCAGTAAATCCGTCACTTCTCTTGCATGTCTGGCGAGATCCTCGATAACATTTGATATCGTGTCTCTGTGAATCCCCGTTATGCGTTCAATCGCTCTGACGCCGTTCTTTTCGACGAGAAGCTTGCATACCATGATGATCTGTTCTTCTTTGAGATGTCTGTTGTAGAATACCGTGCCTTTGGTTTCAGGAAATCTCACACCGCAAGTCTTGCATTTGAACATCTGGTTGCCTTTGGCGTTGAATCCCTTCTTAATGATGTGTCCTGTGTTCTTCTTTCGGTAGTCCGGACAGTTCGGATTCAAACATATCTGGTCATTTGGATTTGCCCCGGTCATAAAATAGATTGTAGTGTCCGGGGTATATAAAGGTCACGGTTTATAGGACACTACCAAAAGATACGATAGAAAAAGAAAAAAAAGAACTCAGGTCTGACCTGAGTTCACCTTTCGTTGTTCCTTAGCGGCTAACCCGATAGGGTACAGAGTTCGCCATTGTTGTACTGGTCCAGTGTCTCCGCCATCTTCGTCATGTTGAATCGTGGCTCGGCGCCCAATAGTGGGCATCATCCTCGTCAGAATAATTTAGCCCGCCAAAGTTCACTGTCACGTTCACCGTGTTGTTATATAGAACTGGAGTCCACGGATCGGTCACGATGCACTCAAACGATGCACCCGCAGCCAGCGGATCAGGCAACGTGCAACCTGACATATTTAATCTAGTGTCATTCAGGATGATGCCCGTCAAATTGACGTTTCCAGTGTTATTTACCACAAACTTGAACTGCGGATTCGTACGGAAGATCATGTCCGGATAGGTCGGATCATCAGCATCCACCCAGGTTTCGCCACCATCTACCGAAACGTACTTCTCCACATCAATCGACGGAGATTGTGGGATTGGCACCGTCTCGTTATCCTGGACCGGATCGGTCTGGACACTATCAGCCGTTGCCACATTATCCCTCTGACCTGCCTCGATGTCTGCCTGAGTGATCTGGTAGGTGGCCGTGCACGTCTCATTCGCCCCAGCCGCCAGGAACAGAATCGGATTGTTGCTAAAGCACGTGATGTTGCTCAAACCCGGCAGCAGATCGGTCACTTGTACGTTGGTCAGGTTAGCCGTGCCGTTCGCGGTCACATTGTATGAGTACGTGATCACGTCACCCGGATTCGCTATACCATCCGAACCCAGATCCAGCACACCGGTCTTCTCGATGGCAAGGGCAGGGAATGGAACCGGTACGTCTTCAGGTTCATACACAGGTTCGGTCTGGTCGCTGTCAGCAGTACCGACGTTAGTGATCGTTGTGTCCAGATCCTTTGGCAGTACCACGTAGGTCAGCGTCCCGTTTTCAATATCACCCGGTTCCATGAAGCCTACGCCGTTGCCTGCAACATC
>DAOURL010000221.1 GCA_030625165.1 Methanosarcinales archaeon
GGTGTTCCATTATGCATTCGAATGTCCGATCATCTATGTATCGGATGTATGGATGTGGTGGATGCTTCCGCCCGGACTCTGCATCGTTTTTACAATACTTGGACTCACGTTTGTCGGGTATGCTCTCGAGGAGACGTTTAATCCAAAACTGAAAAACCTTTTTGGTGGGAGGGAACGATGACTTTACTGAGAATCTCTGACCTGAAGACTCAGTTTCCGACCCCGGACGGCATCGTGAGAGCCGTGGACACTATCGATCTCTCGATACGTGAGAGGGAGACCCTCGGCTTGATAGGCGAAACAGGCTGTGGGAAGACGGTACTTGGTCTCACGATCATGCGTCTTTTACAGTCGTCCACAAAGACAGAGGGAACGATCATCTACAAGGGAACGAATCTCCTCAAGATCACTGAGGCAGAGATGAGAATGATCAGAGGAGAAGAGATCGCAATGATCCTTCAGAACCCGACGACCTCTCTAAATCCAGTCATGCGTGTGGGGGGGCAGATTGCAGAGGCGATTCGACTCCACCAGGGACTAAGCAAGAGAGCTGCAAAGGAGAAGGCGATCGAGATGCTCGATGCAGTCAGGATCCCGTCGCCATCCGAACGGGCAAACGAGTATCCGCATGAGTTCAGCGGGGGAATGAAACAGCGCGTGATGATTGCGATCGGGCTTGCATGTAACCCCTCACTCATCATTGCAGACGAACCCACAAAAGGGCTCGATGTCACGATAAAGTCACAGATCATAAAACTCCTGAAAGAGGTGACCAAAGAGAAGGCGATGCTCCTCATAACCCATGACCTTGGCGTTGCAAGAGCGCTCTGTGATCGGATTGCGCTTATGTATGCAGGAGAACTGGTAGAATATGCGACCACAGGTGAGATCTTTGAAGACCCGCTGCACCCGTACACCAGGGGTTTTTTAGGCTCGCTCCCGAGTAATGGGCTTGTGCCGATACCGGGCATGAGCCCATCACTCATCAATCTCCCGGATGGGTGTAGGTTTCATCCGAGATGCGGGCATGCGACGGAGTTGTGCAGACGGAAGCATCCGGATATGATCGAGATCGAGAATGGACATTTTGTGAGGTGCTTTCATGCTTGAGGTTCTTGGATTGACAAAATATTTTTCATCCGGGCTTATACGAAAACGATATCTCAGAGCGGTTGATGACGTATCATTCAAAATCGAGAAGGGTAGGACGCTTGGACTTGTCGGAGAGAGCGGATGTGGGAAGACGACGATAGGCAGATTGATCCTGCGATTGACCAAACCAACCGGGGGGAAGGTGTTGTTCGATGGTGTCGATCTCTTTGCGTTGAATAGAAGAGAACTGCTTGCGATCAGACCCAGAATACAGATGATCTTTCAGGATCCTGATTCCTCGCTCAATCCGAGGATGAAGATCGGAACGAGCATCGCAGAACCTTTGAAACTGCATGGCACGATCCCAAAAGCAAAAAGAGAGCAGAGGATCAGAGAACTGATAGAGACCGTGGGACTAAATCCGGAACATGTCAATCGGTATCCCTATCAACTGAGCGGCGGTCAGAACCAGCGTGTTGTGCTTGCAAGGATTCTTGCGATGAATCCTGATCTCATCATCGCTGATGAGCCCACATCCTCGCTGGACGTCTCTGTTCAGGCGCAGATCCTGAATCTGATGAAGGATCTACAGAAAGAGTTCGATCACACGTATCTCTTCATCTCCCATGATCTTGATGTTGTGCGGATCATGGCTGATCGCATCGCAGTGATGTATCTCGGGCGGATGGTTGAGATTGGAGAGACTGGGGATATATACGATCGCGCAAAGCATCCGTATACGCAGGCACTGCTCTCTGCTGCCACGATGGATGGTGGGAGAAGGCAGATCGTCCTTGAGGGCGAGACTTCAAGTCCGATTGATATGCCCGCAGGGTGCAGGTTTCATACGCGATGCCCGCGCAAGAGAGAGCGATGTACAATCGAGGAGCCTGAACTTGTTGAGGTTGGGAGAGACCATTATGTGGCGTGTCATCTCGTTTGATGTTACGCATCAAAACCTTTATGTAATGAATAATGCAAGGTTACAAAAAATATGATTATGAAGATCGAGCTAATTTCAAAAATGATATTACTGTTCATACCTGTTGTGGCACTTGTGCTATTCACAAACGGTGCGGCAGCACAGGAAGAAGAAAATGTCAGCGTC
>DAOURL010000046.1 GCA_030625165.1 Methanosarcinales archaeon
ACAGCCCGGCTGCTCCCGGCTGCCGCTGGCGTGCTACTGATCGTGCTGGTATATTGCTTGCGCGACCAACTCGGGGAATCAGGCGCGCTATTCGCAGCAGCGATGATCGCAATCTCGCCATCGTTCCTGTACTATTCGAGATTCTTCAGAAATGACATCTATATCGCATTCTTTTCACTGCTGTTCGTCGTATCTGCCGTAAAATATCTAAAACATGGGCGCTACCGCCAGAGACTGATCTATGTATGCACAGGAGCCGTTGCAGGTGCGCTTGCACTCTGCGCCAAGGAGAACGCATACATCATTGCAGGAATCTTCGCACTCTTCGTGCTTGGATACCTTATAGCCAAAAAAGAGATAAACGCCACGAGAGCTGTCGATGCGCTCTTGTTTGCGCTGATCTCCTTTGTCATCTTTGCGCTATTTTATACAAACTTCCTGACAAACCCGGATGCGCTAATATCGGTGATACCGGACGCGATAAACCACTGGGCAGAGATGCATAGAATCGAGCGTATCGGCGGGCACTGGTCGTTCTATCTCCCGATTCTTGCCAGGTACGAACTTCCGATCACCTTGCTTGCGATTGCCGGCGGGATATATTATGTAAAAAAGAGAAATATATTTATGATATTCCTGCTATACTGGGGCGTAACCTCGCTCCTCGTATACTCCTACCTGCAGGAGAAGGTGCCGTGGCTCGTGCTCCACATCTTGCTCCCGTTCGCCCTGATCGCAGGCGCATATCTTGGCGAGTTGCTGCCGTCCCTTAACAAGAGACCGCGAGCGATCGAAGCAGCAGTAATGATAATCCTCGTGCTCTCTGCGGGGTTGTTTATTCATCAAAGCATATTTATAAATTATTACGAAAACACGGATTCCGACGAGATCACGATTCGCGGCATACCGGTACACGGGCTTATCTATGTGCAGACCACATCAGATGTGCTTGATACGGCAGGCTTCATCGAAGAGCGTGTCCGGGACGATCCGAACACAAGTATAACGATCGCTGCTCCGGAGAACGATTATTGGCCCCTGCCATGGTACATGCGAAACTACAATGGCTGCGGCTACCTTAATTCAGTTCCGGAGCGTTCGGATTCCGATATCGTCATCGTTCCTACGGATGATGTGCATAATATCACGCTTGACTGGAGATATTCAAAAAAGGTATTCACGCTGCGCCCGGGCTACGATATGGCGATGTATTATTACAACCCCGAATAGATCGACTTCATGGTGGTATGCCAGATAAGCGCACCCATAAACGCGTCCCTCATCTTCCTCTTCGAGTATTCGTCCTCGATCCATTCGACGCCCTCGAAAGCGACGCTCCGAAGCACAAGACCATAAGCGGGCGCGGGCTTAATCCCCTGATGAATAGGGTGACGCTTCGGGTCGAGCAGTTCCCTGATCCAGCCGGAGTCCTGCGACCCCGCTCCGATCTGTTCTAATGCGGCAGCGATCCTGCGCACCATATTCCAGAGAAAACTCAGCGCCGAGACATCGATGATGATGAAGCCGTCTCTTTCGTGGATCTCGATCCTGTCGATGGTCCTGACCACGCCTTCTGTCTTCCTCGCGAAGTTTGAAAAATCGTGCGTTCCTGTGAAGAGGCGGCTCGATTCCCTCATAGCAGGAACATCGTACCCTCGATCGTACAGATAATACCTGTAATCGCGGCGCACCGCATCCCTGCGGGCATCGAAACTATAGGGAACCTCGGAATAAGCCCACACCCAGATATCGTCCGGGAGATCGTGGTTGATGAGTCTCGGAAGCAAGTCGCCAAACCCTGTACTGGTATCAAACGCAATGACCTGCCCGGATGCGTGCACACCTCGATCGGTCCTTGCTGCCCCCGAATACCGTGCTTCTCTGATATCCTCCACAATGTTATTCTTTTCAAGCGATGCGAAGATCTCCGACTCGATGGCGTGCGCGTTTTGCTGGATCTGGAACCCATGGTACCGATCTCCGATGTATGCCAGTTTGAGTGCGATTCTGGTTTTGTTAGTCATTCTTATTCCATTGCCTTATTCCGATGGGAGTCTGGTTGTATGAGATAATGGTCGTTTGGGATTGTCATGGTTTGTGGTATGATGCGTGGGGTGTGGGTGTAGTGTATGTGGCTGATGTTCCGACAGGAACACGGGTTGGTGTCAGGCACCACGTAATGGCTCTCTGGTAATTCGTGAGCGTATGTACTTTTTCACTTCCTGAGGATCTTAGGGTAATGAAGATTAAACCACAGGGGATCACATAGGATCACAGAGAGTTGTTATTTTTATCTTTCGCCCCCTCTGTGTCCTATGTGTCCTCTGTGGTTTTCCAAAAAACCTTATTTCGAAATATTAAAAAGTCTCCGGGGTTTTGGTCACCACAACGCGAGATGCCAAAGATCCCACGTAATTTCCGATCGATATATCCCGATCAACTATTTCCATTTGACTTATCGCATTTAAGCCCGAAATGTATTTATACCGGTTTCGTAAACGCTATATTACGCTCATAATCCGTGATGATGGTGCACAACCATAACCGAGGAACTCATAATGAAAAGAACAGCAATATTCATGGTTGCAATTCTGTTTTGCAGCGCAATCGCGCTTGGATGCATCGAAGAGGCGCAGGAACCTGCTATAACGGCTGATGAAACTTCCGGGGAACTTGCACGCCCGGCGACAGAAGAAACACAGTCACTCCTTGTCTATTGCGGTGCAGGGATGAGAAAGCCGATGGATGAGCTCGGATCACTCTTCGAAGAGGAATATGGCATACCGATAAACTACAACTACGCTGGCTCAAATACGCTCCTTTCCCAGATGGAACTCACACAGGTGGGGGACGTCTACATGCCCGGAGCAACATATTACTTCGATATTGCAAAGGAAAAGGGAATCACCGATTATGAGCAGCGTGTCGCATACCATGTGCCGATAATAGCGGTACCGAAAGGAAATCCTGCAGGCATAACGTCTCTTGCCGATCTTGCAAAGCCCGGAGTTACGGTTATACTCGGGGACTCGAAGGCAGCAGCGATCGGAAGACTGGGGGATAAGATACTCGAGAAGAACGGAATCTATGATACTGTTGCGAACAATACCATCGCCCGCGGCGCGACCGTGAACGAACTCGTGGTTTATACGTCCATGAAACAGGCGGACGCATCGATAATCTGGGAGGATCTGGTCGTGAACAGTGAAAAGATGGAGATCGTGGAGATACCCCGCGAACAGAACATCATAAAGATCATCCCGATCGGCACGCTGACGTTTTCCGAACAAAGGGATGCTGCAACGAAGTTTGTGGATTTTGTTGCGTCCCCTGAAGGAAAAGCGATCTTTGAGAAACACGGTTTCACGGCATATCCCAATGAAAAATACGAGGGCGAGCAACCATGACTGACATAACACACACGCCTATAGGTGTCATACATTCGCCATTCACTGATCCTGCGGATACGCCGATTCAGAGCATCTTCGCAGACGGGGCAAGAGGCGAGGTGGAGGTATTCCCGGAATACGCGGCAGGGCTTAAGGACATCGATGGGTTCTCTCATCTGATACTTATCTACCATTTTCATCTTGCAAACGGTTATTCGTTGATATCAAAACCATTTATAGGGGATAAAGAGAAAGGAATCTTCTCGATAAGGCATCCGAGACGCCCGAATCCGATCGGAATCTCTATTGTTAGACTGGACGCAGTCGGGGGGAATGTACTTAAGATTAGCGAGGTTGACATCCTCGATGGGACGCCGCTTCTGGATATCAAGCCATTCGTGCATCAGTTCGATCAAAGAGACGATATACAGAGCGGGTGGGTGGATGATCAACACATTGATGAGGTTAAGGAAAAGACCCCGCGAGCACTAAAAGGATCTTTAAGTAAATGTTGAGCTCGAAGTTCGGGATTCTCACCGTCTCGATTGCACTGCTCCTGACCATCTTTATCCTATCGCTGATCGCATGTATTCTTACGCATACGAGCCCGCATATCCTGCTTACGAGTATCGCATCACAGGAGATAGGGTTTGCGATAAAATTGAGTTTGCTCACATCCGCAATATCCACCTTGATGTGTATAGCGGTCTCGATACCGGCATCATACTCGCTTGCACGCTACAATTTTTTCGGGAAGACGCTTCTGAGTACTATACTGGATCTGCCGCTTGCACTACCACCTCTCGTGGCAGGGGTTGGGCTTCTGCTCCTCTTTGGCACGACCTCATTCGGAGCATGGCTTTCGGATTTCGGGCTAAAATTCGTATTTACGCCGCTCGGGATCGTCATCGCACAGTTTGCTGTTAATATATCGTTTATGCTGCGGATTATGCGTTCAACGTTTGAAGGGATCAGTCCGAGGTACGAAAACGTTGCTCAGACGCTTGGCTGCACTCCGATGCAGGCGTTCCTACAGACAACGCTTCCAATGTCAAAGAACGGGCTTATGGCTGGAGGGATCATAACATGGTCGAAAGGGATCGGGGAGTTTGGGGCAGCCCTGATGGTCGCTGGTGCAACACGGATGAAGACCGAGACCCTGCCGATATCGCTGTATCTGAATATGTCCTGCGGCGATCTCGATCTTGCAATGGCTGCTGCAGTCATTTTGATCATCATATCGTTTGTATCCTTATATATCTTTGAACGGCGTGGCGGTGTTACTCGTCTGTATTAGGTCATACAAATGATACGAATTGAGCATGTATCCAAGGATCTTGGCGAATTCAAGCTGGATGACGCGACCCTGCACATCGATGAAGGAGAATACTTCATCATACTCGGTCCGACCGGTGCAGGAAAGACGATCCTCATCGAGACGATTGCAGGCATCTACCGCCCGGATAGCGGCAGGGTGTTTCTAAACGGCGCGGATGTAACGAACATTCCGCCGAAGGACCGGCAGATCAGTATGGTCTACCAAGATTATATGCTCTTTCCGCACCTGACTGTGGCAAGAAACATTGGATTTGGGCTGCGTCAGAAAAAAGTTGGCAGAAGTGAGACCAGAGCAAAAGTGGATGAAATTGCAGATCTTCTTGGAGTCTCGCATCTACTCCACAGGTATCCGGGTACGCTTAGCGGAGGCGAGAAGCAGAGAATCGCAATCGCTCGAGCGGTTGTGACGGAGCCAAAGGTGCTGCTGTTAGATGAGCCACTCTCCGCGCTGGATTCTCGCACAACCGAGCGGCTCAGGGCGGAACTGGCGCGGATACACAAACTCACAGGAACCACAACGATCCATGTGACGCACAGCTTCGAAGAGGCGTTCGCTCTTGGTGACCGGATCGCTGTGATGTGCGGTGGACGGATCATCCAGGTGGGTACGCCTGATGAGGTCTTTAGAAGACCCAATTCCAAATTCATCGCAGACTTCGTGGGCGTTGAGAATTTATTCCGCGGAAGATCGGTCGTTCATGGCGACATCTCCGAGGTTCGTGTCGATGGGATCTCGGTGGTCTCCAGCACAGTTGCATCCGGAGACGTCTCTGTCTCGATCCGACCCGAAGACATACTGATCTCTAAAAGAGAGATCGAAACGAGTGCGAGAAACTCATTTTCCGGGGAGATCACGGAGGTTAAAGATATGGGCGGGATCGTCAGGGCTGTAGTCGATGTGGGCGTTCCCTTTGTGGTTGCGCTGACAAAGCGGTCGTACGAGGATATGGAACTTGCACCAGGCACTCGTGTATGCATCGTCTTTAAAGCGTCTGCAACACATCTTTTTTAGCACGGCGATCTCTGGGACTTTTGTAACTACCCGATGTATGTTACTCGACATCTGGATAGAGTTGTTGTGACATTGACGCTGCCACAGAAAGAACAACTCCCCCCGCTCCGGATGATTATGTTATCCCGCGACGGCTCGCGAGTGCCCGCAGATGAACAAGGTTTATGAACATCCAGAAGAATGGACAATAAACATCCTGCAATCATGGCGCTTAGAACCCCAATCGTGTGCGTGCTCGGGCATGTGGATCACGGAAAGACCACGCTGCTCGACAGAATCAGAGGCAGCACGATCGTAGATATGGAATCCGGTGCGATCACCCAGCACATCGGTGCGACCGAGGTGCCGATTGACGCGATAGCAAGCGCATGTGGGCAGCTCTTTTCAGGAAATTTCATCGTTCCGGGATTACTTTTTATCGACACTCCCGGGCACCATGCATTCACAACGCTTCGGAGCCGCGGTGGCGCGCTTGCGGATCTTGCGGTCCTGATCGTCGATATAAGCGAAGGATTCCTGCCGCAGACCATCGAATCCCTAAACATACTGAAGCGATTCAAGACCCCTTTCGTGGTCGTAGCGAACAAGATCGACCGCATACATGGCTGGCAGACCCACGAGGGCATGCCGTTTATTCAAGGGTACAAGAAGCAGGTGGAGCATGTGCAGCAGGAACTCGACCGCAAACTGTACGAACTGATCGGAAAACTCTACGAATACGGGTTCAGCGCAGATAGATACGACCGCATATCTGATTTCAAGACGACCATCAGCGTGATCCCGATATGTGCAAAGACAGGCGAAGGAGTCCCTGATCTGCTGATGGTCCTGTTAGGTCTTGCGCAGCGTTTTCTTGAAGAAGATCTGCAGGTCAGCACAACCGAAGCAGGAGTGTGCACGGTTCTCGAGGTCGACGAGACCCGCGGTTTCGGGACGACCGTCGATGCGATCCTCTATGATGGCGAGCTCTCGGTTGGCGATACGATCGTGGTCGGCGGGCAGCCGGTTATCACAACAAAGGTTCGTGCGCTCCTCAAACCAAAGCCGATGACAGAGATCTGGTCAAACGAGGCGTTCGACCACGTGAAGCATCTGACAGCCGCGGCCGGTATCAAGATCGCAGCACCAAATCTGGAACACGCCATCGCGGGATCGACGATCAGGGTTGTGTCTGGCAACATTGATGAGATCGTTAGCGAGATAGAGGGCGAGCTTGATGCAGCGCAGATAAAGACCGATTCGGATGGTGTTGTTGTATGTGCCGATACCATAGGATCCCTCGAAGCAGTGACCTATGAATTAACGAACGCCGGCGTACCGATCAGGGTTGCCAAGATCGGTAATATCTCAAGAAGAGATGTGATCGGGGCAGAGACTAGCAAAGACCCCTTGAACAGGACGATCATTGGATTTCGTGTCGATGCGTTGCCTGATGCCAGGGATGAACTCAAGAAATCGGGAACGAGACTGTTCCAGAGTGATGTGATCTACCGGTTGGTCGAGGATTATCAGGACTGGATATCAACTGAGAAGGAGCTTGTCGAGAAGAAGCTCTCAGAGGCGGTGATCAGACCCGGGCAGTTTACGATTCTGGACGGGTGCGTCTTCAGGCAGAACAATCCTGCGGTTGTCGGTGTGCGGGTCATCGGCGGCGTGGTCAGGACCGGGGTTGGGGTCATGCGTGCCGATGGTACACAGGTCGGGACTATAAAAGGGATTCAGGATCGGGGAGAGGCTCAGCGGGAAGCGAGGTACCGTGACGAGGTTGCTGTAGCAATCGAAGGTCCCACGGTCGGGCGGCAGATCAAGGAAGGCGACATGCTCTTTGTGGACATCCCTGAACAACATGCAAAGATGGTCGAGCAGGAACTGTCTAATACACTATCTCCTGATGAGAGCGAGACGTTTTCGGAGTTTCTGGAGATCAAACGGAAGGACGATCCATTCTGGGGCAAATGAGCTGATCGCGGGGAGGGGGCGATCGAACCAGCGGTGATAAGGCGATTCTTGCGAGAGTGATGGCGCAATCGCGGGAGTGGTGAGGGTCGTGATTACGCGGTCGCAAGCTGTTGGCGGAGCAGCTCGCTTGCCAGATTGCTGACCGCGACGCCTTTCTGCCGGGCGTGCGCCTGAAGCACTTCAGCCACATCCGCTTCAATCTCAATTTAGTAGTAACGACCTCTAAATGCAGTCTCCACGTCTACAGTCTGGAAAGCATCCGGGTAGTCTGTCGTATCATGGGTGTCCCAGAACTCGGCTGCCTCTTCGTAACTGGCAAATTCTTCCGGACAAACTTCAATCATCACATACTCCTCTGCATCCTTCTCCTGCATCAAGTCATCCGCCCCCGCCAAAAAACCCTTCTAATCACCCGACTGACTCGACCTCTGAATCAATACCCTCAATAGCAGGGGATATCAGGACGATGTTCGTAGTTCTATATTACATTCAGATAATGCGTCTTATTGATTCAACCATTATCCACAATGGACAATTTTTTTGTCATATTCGTTACTTGAGCATTTAATTCCACTTATATAACCCCTCCCTGAAATCATACAGTCATTACCTTTACTGAATTTACATTGCATATTTCATCCGCTTATTATTATATTTGAGTGAATTGCTTTGGATTCTTATCCGATCACAACAACCTGATGAACTCATCTACACTCAGTCCTGCAGTTCTCAGGATACTTTTGAGTGTACCACGATCCAGGACCTCATGAAGCGGCACCGTAATAGTGATTGGCCCTTCAAATGTCATTTTCTTCAGCCGGACATGACTCCCCTTCTGTCGGGTGACGACAAAACCAGATTTGCAGAGTGATTTAATTGCCTTTTCTCCAGAAACAAGCGGTAATTTTGTCACACCGCTACCTCTAACATTTGCGCCCCTTTTACCACTTTTATACTACATTCCGGTTCAAGATATATCTCAATAGCCTCTTTTATATTTTCTAATGCTTCGGTCACGGTTTTCCCCTGGGAGATACATCCTGGCAGGGAAGGACATTCGATGACATACCACCCGTCTTCCCCTTCACTGATCACAACGTTAAATTTCATTTTCAGATCAACTCTCAGCAGATATTGTGAGTTTCGGTATTTAAAAATGTTCTCACGAACCGACTTTCCGATCCAAAACGAGAAAGAGCATCACCCGATTGACCAAATGCTGCCTGTACCTTCTCATGCGCTTCCGTAAGTATCCTGCCCTTCGCGTGTCTGCGCCGGGCAGTTCCTCGACATAGCCGAGCCACCAGTCACGGTCTCGCTCGAATACTGCTGTGAATTTGTTCATGGTTGATCGCTCCTGTGGGTGCTTGTGTGACTCTGCTTCGTGTGGCGATTCTTGGGTTCGGATGCGGTAGCCGGCAATAGTCTATCGCTGCTGCTTGGCAGGGGGGTCTGGTGGTGCTGGTGAATTGCGGCAGGGGGAGATGGAGGTGGGGTGATGGTGATAAATGATTCTTGCGAGACTGGCGCCACAATCGCGAGGGTGAGGGGTAGGGGGCAAAACGGGGCGCAGGAGCGTGGCGATGTTTTTGGCACCTCACAGACCTGCCCCGCCGCCGCCTGTAGGGTCATGAGCGCATCGAGTGACGAGATTCGGCGATCATCGTTCATGTCGCCGATGGGATCATACTTACCAGTGACTGCGAGTTTGAGTGTAAGCACCACGTCAGCAGGCGTGATCGCACCGTCCTGATTGATGTCGCCTCTGTCCACAAATCCCGCTTTCAAGATCGCTTTCTTCGCACAGTCATTTTGCATAAACAGATTCCAGACAAGCCCGCTTCTGTGGTTCTCGATCATTGTCAGTATCGCACCCTGGTCTATGCCAATATATGTGGGAGCGAACCAGCCAATACCTGATTCCATACCCGGATTGAATGCGTCCCTGAAGCCATACTCGCCCCAGAGTCCGTCACCATAAGTTTCGTTCATGTAACGCAGTGCTGCTATGGATTCATCGGGTGTGAAGATCATCGAGCCGCCAGCACCCGTGGGGGCTATTGTTCCATCATCGCACTGGCGAGGACCGTGCGCACCATAACCATACTCGTGTAACGGGCATTCACATGCGGTCAAGCCCCACACGTTCGAGCCATATCCTGTGTGATTGTTCGGGTTCTCTATGCAGTAAGCTCTGTTCTCAAGCGTGGCATTGACAGAGTTCTGGAAGTGATTAACACCCACCCTATCGGTTTTATCCCTTAAATCAAACCATATTTGAGGGTATTGATATGTAAAAAGCGAAGTTGAGGTGCTTTCTACAAACGTGTAACTTTGATTCCCATAAGTGTACTCTGCTTGCCTGTACGTCCTTGCCCATGCATCCCAGCTATCGTCTGGTATCGGATGCGTGGAAGAACCCAGCGCAAGAAGAACTGCGAGCATGCCCTCGTTATACCCCTGCCACCTATGCGGAAGAAAGCCCGTATCAGGTCTCCAGCCCATAGAAAGAGTATCGTCGCCACCCCGCATCCATTCCCAATCGACATCCTCGTAAAGCTTTGTAGCTACAGTTTCTATCTCGGTACCAGCAAAATACCGGTTGACTGTCAACACACCCGCCATAAATATTGCAGTATCTATTGAGGAGAAGCAATCCACCCCGTTCCAGTTCCCAGTATCCTGATCGAACCAGTGAGGGAAAAATCCATGCTCGTTCTCCACGTAAAAATCATCAGGGTCATGCGGATTATCATAATAGCTGTTAAGAGTGGTATTCGCGCATTGATAGCCTTCCTCGTAGCTTATCCAACCCCTTTCGATCGCTATAGGGATCGATGTGAGGTAGAATCCACTGGATGCGGAACTGCCAGTGCGCCATGTAGTACTTTCTACCGTAAAGCCGTGCTCATCGGTGTTTTCATGGAAAAAGAGGAATGTTTTGAGTTCGATCGTGTCTAAAAACATCCCATCATCCGCTTGTGCCGATGCAAGTTGGATGGGGGGAGTTAAGAGAAACAATATACATAGAATTAGTTTTATTCCTGAGTGATTAATCATTGCTCTGCCTTCGGATCTATTATCCACTATTCCGCATCCGAAGGGATCGGTTCGCCTGTACTCACACCCCAGTATGGATTGAGTTCGCGTTCGGCAAATATGTACCATGCAGTAGCACCTGTATGTAGTGCATTCGGATAACTCCATCCAAACCCGGTTGAGACATTATCATGGCAAGCCGCAACTATTCCTTCCCCATTGCTGTTATTCGCGGAGGTTTGAGCACTGCGGAGCTCGCTTATAAATTTGTCTGACTTTTCGGTTCCGTTTCCGATCTGATAACTGATACACATCTGCGCAGTCCCTTCGAACCATATCCCATCCATGTCGCAATTGAAGTCGAATCCTTCGAAGCCACAGCAGGTTGTCTGACAATTGTTTTCGATCCAATTGTTGATGGCAGATCTGTTTACATCATCCAGAGCCATTACACCCCATGTATTCACATCAAGAGGTTTAACATCTCTGTTTATTGTTGTTCCATCATTCGTTGTTCCGGTCCAGAAATGCCCAAGACTTTCGTTCCACATAGATTCCACGAACGTCTTTGCGTATGTCGCCCTCTCTCGCCATGTGGAGTTGTTAGTGGCTTCGTGGAGCTTCATGAATGCGACATATACATCGATATTGTGCTCAGTGGACTTCCATTCGAGTTTTTTGGGTTCCCAATCAGTGTAGCCGCCCGTATAACCTCCTGCACCACGAGTATCATAGCAGTTATCGTATATCCAGTCGCCCATGAGTTTGGAGGCATTTAAATAGGTTATATTTCCAGTAGCATCATAATAACGGAGCAGAGCTATAATCGTCCATGCCATGTTGCCCGTGCCAGTTCCCGGACTCTTGATGGATGAATTCCTGCCTGATTGGTCTGTAAGGTCGTTTGCCCAGTAACCGTCCCTTATCCGTGCATCATTGAAATCCTGATCGTGGTTCTGGCACCAGATCAGGGAATCGCAAAGGACTTTCGCTCTTACCATGTCCTCTGGAGTGCCTCTATCGACCAGGGCTAATACTGCCAGGTCGTTATCATACACCCAAGCCATGTAGTCATCCGGATTGGTTGGGGTACCCACATAACTCTGGATCAGTCTCAATGTGCTTCCATTTTCGTATCTGTCCATCTGTTCGTATAGATGAGAATACGCATTCTCTTCTGGCGATGGTTGTGGCTCTGCGTTGCCTGCCGCTGCCTGCAGGATCATGAGAGCGTCGAGCGATGTGACGCTACCATCGCCACTGACGTCAGCGGTGGCGATCATTGCGACATCACATGGTAAGCTGCCGACCGCGATCCGGAGTGCGATCATGGCGTCGGCGGGAGTGGTCTGGCTGTCATGGTTGAGGTCGCCTTTCTGCGGCGTAACTGATACATCTGTGTGCAATATAACAGGCCCGTTAGTGAAATCCGCCAAATAGACAGGGTCTCCAGCAACCGCACAGGCATACGTTGCGCCACCGTCACGCCACCAGCCACTCTCATGAACGTACAACTGCTCTGCGCTCGCCGTGCCGCAGAACGCGAGCCACAGCGCAAGTATGATATGCCATTCCAGTTTGCCCATAGTAGCTCTCCTTCTGTAATGAACCGGAACTCGACCCTATAAAAAACCTCCTCAAAACCCCCTCCGACAGGCAGAATCCCCTCGATTCCACCCGCCAGAACACCCCTGCCCTTCGCGCATTCTTCGCCGGGCAGCCCCTCGGGCGTTGCAGGTCCGCCAACCGCAATCTCGCCCGGATACTGTTGCCCTGATCTGTTCGTGATCGATCGCGAGGTGGTGGGACGCGTTTCGGGTGCGGTGGGGATCGCGGGTGTGACGGGCAGAGGGGCAAAGCCCCAGCCGTTTCACTCCGCAATGAATTCGGGGCATCCGTAGCGGAAAAACTAACGCTTTCGATAGCCTCTGCCGCGGGACATAATCTCTGTAATCCACACGACATCCCCCTCGACAGCATAAATCGCTCTATAATCACCTATCCTCAACCTATATGCCTCTGGATTCGCATCTTTAATCTTCTTTATATCGGCGCCAGCTCGGTTTAGTTTAGGGCGATCTTTCAATACTCTTATTTTGGATATTAATCGTTCTTTGGTACTTTGATTTAGCTTATCGAGAGAACTTATAGCGTTTGGGTGGAGACGTATTTCATATCTCATCGATGCTCACAAACTTATCTTTCTCTTTCAGCAGTTCGCGCTGACGAGCCCAAAAAGTTTCATCATACATTTCCCTTACCCCTTCTTGCGCTCCAAAATATGTGCCCTTCAAAGACGATTTTTCATTGATATAGGTGATAAAGATGTTCTTTATGATCTCCGCATCCTTCGTTCCAAAACCTTTGCCTTTGAGTGATTTTAATAATTCTGCTTGCGCCCCATTTAAGCTTATTATTACTGTTTTTCCTTCCATGTAAACATCACCTCACAACCAATTGTGATGGACTTCTTTATATGGCTTATTATGAGACGACTCTTCTTTCTCATATCCTTTCAGTTTGATGCACCCACGCGGACGTGGGCGCTCTTTCAACATCACAATCCGCTTGATGATTCGGTCACGGACGTCGTCTGGTATATCATCCAGTTGCTTCTGCACCGGCTTTGGGATCACGACCTGATAGTGCATCAGTCTTTCCTGCGCCGCCCCGCGATGTACTCATCGATCGTTACATAGTCTCCTGCCTGATATGCATCGCGGGCTTCCCGAATTTCGGCTTGCACAGCCGGATCTTCGTCCCACACCTCTTCCTCAGCATCTGCCATCTGCTCATCCAGTAACTCCCAGAGCCGGAACTTGTCCCGTAGGTGTAGCTTTGTAACAGAGTCGACCAATGATTCGAATGGTATTGACAATTCCACGCTTTCCGGTGCCATGATTTTGCTCCTTTTAAGTTTCGTTATGAGATTCGCCCGCAATAATACTTTCGTACACCAGTCCTGGGTTGTGCGGGGTGATGACTCGCGTAAAGACCGCACTCGCGTATTCTTTGCCGGGCAGTCCCTCGGGCGTTGCAGGTCCGCCAGCCGCAATCTCACCCGGATACTGCTGCCCTGATCTGTTCGTGATCGGTCGCTCCTGCTGGTGCTTGTGCGACTCTGGTTTCGTGCGGCGATTATCGGGTTCGGATGCGGCGGCGGGGGGTGGTTTGTGGGAGCGGGGCGGGGGGGTCTGGTGGTGTGCTGGTCGGATTGAGGGCAGGTTGATGTGATTGTTAGACATTAATATCTTTATACCACTCATCGAAAATCCCATAAAAAACGTTTTCGCTATACCAATTTGGTTTGCTTAAATCTGTCTTCAACACAAATTCACCTGTAATCCCGTAATCAAAGATGCCACCATCAATTCCATTTTGCGCCACAACCAATACAGGAATATTCTTTTTATAAGCTAATACTGCTTCAATTTGATTCCAAGGTGTAGGAAACAACAAACAAGATTCGCTCAGAACGGCATCTGCTTTTTTTGATGCATTGTAACCGAACTTTAACAAAATTTTTACCAAAAAACCCCCGGAATCGATATCGGTCGACATCTTCTCTATCTAAGACATGCTGGAATTTGTAGGTACAACCTCCTTCACATCAAATAACGGCACCTTGATCCTCAATGCCCTGAATATCGCCTCCAGATCCGGCTCAGGCTTGATTGGTCTCCAGATGTGCAACCGATTCTTCAGTCGTTCATGTTCATAGAA
>DAOURL010000128.1 GCA_030625165.1 Methanosarcinales archaeon
CGAAGTTCTGATCTTTCCAGATATCCAAACACGAAGCAGTAGAGACGAGACTCGAATCAACAACAATATAGAAACAACGCTATCACCCAATAACCTTACATCCCTCTGTATTCATAACATTTATATACGATTAGGATATTATAGCATATACAACGATAAATACCCTTCAGGAGGTGAAAAAAATGGAAAATATAATAGATAGTATCCGGATGCTCGGGATTCGCGGGTTGACGATCGTGATTTGCGGGTTATTATTCTGTGTCGGCCTCATGCTTCTGAGTGCCCTGCCATAAAAAGCGGATATAACCACGGAGATTGCAGAGAGGGACTCTGTATGCTCCGTGGTTAATTTTTTTGCCAAAAGCACAAAGCTCAACCATAAGGTACCATTCACACCTGATCCAGAACCTCTTTGATGAACCTGCCCTCGCCGACGTTCTTCATCACATTCCCAAGCCGCTCTCTGCCCGGCTTTGTCTTATACTTGACAAGCGTCTTTGCAACCGCATCGATTAACCCGGGAATCTCCTCTGTCGTACAGAACGACTTTAAGAGTATGCCGTCAGAAGGTCTTCTTGCATCGTTTGCGCCGATCCACATCGTGTATCCGCGCTCCTTCTCGATTGCAGCCTCGTGCGGGCAGCCCCTGATGCACCATCCACAGGATACGCACTTGTCCTTGTCAATTACTGCCTTTCCAAGAACGATTGAGATCGCATCGACCCTGCAGAGTTCGGCACAACGCCCGCAACCGTTACACTTCTCGGTATCGATCTCAGGGCGCACCTGCCCGATCAGACCGACGTCGTTGCGCTTGGCTCGCACACAGTCGTTCGCACAGCCTGCGATACCGATCTTTATCTTGTGCGGCGTCAGTCGCTGAGCAAACGCCATTGTGAGCTCTCCTGAGAGTTTCTTGGTCTCGACAAGCCCTTCCGTGCAGTAATCCATACCGACACACGATGAGACATAGCCCATACCGATCGTTGCAAGCCCGCTCGCATAGATCTCGCTCATCAGCGTGTCCACGTTCGTGCCCGGAACTCCCTGTATCTCAACGCACTGTCGCGACGTCATCTCAAGCGTCCCATCGCCGTACTTCTTAGCAAGCTCTGCTGCTTTCGCAAGCGGATCTGCGCCGATGAGTCCTGCATTGGTCTTTATCTTCACAAAGAACGTTCCCTTGGTCTCGCCCATGACGCCGGGGTAGTCGGACGCCCAGTAGAACTTGACTTTCTTACCCTCGTCGAGCCGCCGTTGCAGTTCCCATTTGAACCGCTGCATCTTCAAGCCCGCAAACTCCTCGATCCGGTGGAGATCGATATCATGCTTTGTCTCGATGTATCCTGCTTCCTCTGCCGCTTTGATTAGCTCGACTCCTTTTTGCGTCCTGCCCATCAGCGTCGTCCAGCCCTTACCAGAGCCCATGAACCCTGCCGAGATGTCAGAGAGTTTGGAGACCGCATCCCTGCATATCACGCAGCCGTCCTGAACACAGCCCGCAGTCCAGAGATCGCTGAGATCAAAACCGTGTTCGCCGGAATCGGTCGTCACAACCAGTTCGTCGAGATGTATGGCAGCTTTCGTGACCTCGCTTATGTCCACACCCTTCTCTTTCATGAACGTTCCAAGCTTGTCGTAGTTGAAGTTCTCGGTGCAGAACAAGCCGATGACGTAAGCGATGTTCGGAACCTTGATCTTCTCGCCGTTCTCGCCGACCTCAAAGCCGTGCGACATCATGCCCGGGAAGAACTGGGTCTTCCGAACCCCGTAGACGTGGCATGGCAGCCCGACCACAGCGGCATTCGTGATGTCGCCCGCGTCTTTGATCGCGGAGAGAACAGGAATTGCGGAGTATTTCGAGCCAGCAGAATCGAGCAGTTCTTCCTTTGACCGAACAACTCGTGAACTCGGTTTGCCTGCGTCACCGGTTGCGATCACGCCATCGATCAAGCCATTGTCCATGCAGTACGAGAGAAGAGCGGTCACAGCGCCGCCGTCCTGTCCAGCCTCCAGTACCGCAGGATCGGTCGCCCGGGCAGCAACAAGGGTTTCATACTGTCCGAGCAGCGCTGGCGGTTTTGCTTTGAATCCGAAGATGTTCGGACCGATCTTTGATGCAAAGGTGACCACGCGCTGGCAGACGTCCTTACACGCGCCCTGTCCGTTTCTCGGACACTCTTCCTTAAGCGCCGGACCGTCTTCCCGAAACTCGATTCTGTCATTCGGACAGACCGCGGCACATGCGCCGCAGAATGTACATAATCCCGCGTCGACGACCTCGTCTCGCAGGAACCATTTGTATTCTTCGTTTGCCATAATATTCGCCCCTTGTAGAGTTTTGTTGCATATTTATGCTTATGTCTTTTCGTTGCTCACACCCCTATATAAAGATTTCGTAATACCGTGACGGATTTCGTTACACAATATTTTTATACCGTCAAGACATAGTGATAATTATGGAAGATCACCGGAATCATGGAATCAGGTGCTGGAGAAAAGAGTCGTGCGAGGGTCTACTCGAAACACTGGCGGTCGATGACATTGACATGAAGATCATCCATATATTGAGTGAGAACGCGAGGATGAGCAATGTCGATATCGCAAACAATATCGGTGTGAGCGAGGGGACTGTCAGACGAAGAATTGCCGAGATGGCTAAAAATGGGACAATCGAAGGTTTCATCTTACTTCTTGATTGCAAAGAAGCGGAAAAGTGTGTTAAGGCATTTATAAGCATGGAAATTGTCGATTCAAACCTGCAGGGCGTTTCTGATGAACTGCTCAAGGATCATGAGCGGATCATCGCCCTGTATCGCACAAACACACGATTCAATCTCTTATGTGAGGTCATGTTCAGGTCTGTCATCGAATTGCAGGAGTTTATCGACAGATGTCGCAAAATCGAGGGCGTTGTAGATTCGGATGTGAAGATGGTGATCGGATCGTACAAGAAGTGCCGGTGGACAGGGATATGAGTTTCTAACGCAAGCGTTGCGAAGGAGTGAGGTTTCTGATGCGAAATTATTGCGACCACGTAATCAAGAAGCTCATCGGAGACGCAGGCTGGAAAGAGCTGGATGCTCGATGGAACCAGATCCTTGCAGAAGATGAGTTCATCCCTCTGGATGAGTTGTAATGTGCACCGTAATCGTTTCTCGAACGTTTTAGAAGCAATTCCGTTCCTTGCAGAAGAAATTGCAAGAGAGGATCAAAAACGCACCGAAATAAAAAAAAGTGGATGGACAAAACCATCCATCTCAATCGATTCAGTTCTGTCTCCGCAGCAGATACGCTACAGCCATAAGCCCGCCGAGTGCCGGTACAATCCCGAAACCTGGTGTGGATGCGGCCGGTTCGTCTGCACCTTCGCCGGCTCCGGTCGCTGTTTCACCCTTCGCATTGAAATCAGCGAGATTCAGGCTCTCGCCCGGTTTTGTTGCGCTGATCAGGTTTCCTGATGCGTCCTTCTCGACATCGTATCCGAGTGCCTCAAAGTCGATGACGTGATCCTCGTGACAGTCCTGACAGGTCAACGCATCACCCTTTGGCGAGACCCCGTGGAAGAGCCCCATATATCGTTCGGCGTTCACATACTGGATCGGATCGTATATCTTGCCGGTAGACACGAAGAGCGCCTGGGTCATGTTGTCTGACATAAGTACCGTCATGGTCTGAAACGGCAACAAGTACGTGCCGTCCCACGGCTGTCTGCCCAGATGCAGTCTTGCCGCGTAGATCTTTGACGCAGGATTATCGATTCCACCGACCGGCTTTGCCATCATCACGAATCCGTCGCTGTCGGGCACTGCCGGGTCTGCGATGTCCAGTATCTCGGACCATCGGTTCCACCAGACGTGAATCGGTGCAGGGTTACTCTCGCGCACCATATACGGGGTATACATCTTCACATGCAACGCATTATTGTCGTTCGGGGGTCGATATTCCCAGTCACGGGACATCTCAACAGTATGCACCTTGCCGTACGCTGTGACGTGGCAGGCTGTGCAGTAGATCCGGTCCGTGTGCTGGTTGTACATCGAACCCTTGTAATGCGGTTCACTGCCGTGACAGCTCTTATCGTCACAGGTGACCAGGAAATCGGTATCATCAACCCGCATGTCCATGCCTCTGCCTGATACGTGATGGTCTATGAAGACGTGGCAGTCCTGGCAGGTCATGCCAGCGCTCATGTGGACATCGAGGTCTCGTGAGACCTCATCCGCAGCCATAGCAAGCTCGATGTCGCCCCGCTTGTTGTTGTCGCCGCCGCCCGCTGTTGCATGGCAGCGCAGGCACATCTCACGCGTGGGCAGTCCGACACCGCGGGCTGCTGCGGTCGCATCGATCGACGGAGCGGGACCTGTTGCGGTCTTCTTGTAGTTCGGTGCGTGGCAGATCAGGCAGTCGATCTTCTCAACCGAAAAATCTTTCTCGGATAAGCCATAGCCGGCATGGCATTTGCCACAGAGGGCGTCATTCGATTCGGTGCCCACGCAGAACTCATTCACGCCAACAAGTTTGCCCGTCATCTCGCCTTCCTTTCCGACAACGTGTTCCGCCTCGCCCATCCACGTGTTATGAATCGAGGTTACGAAATCATCGCCCTCCTCCTGGTGACACGCAAGACAGGTCTCAGCACCAGTGTATTCATCGATTCCGGCGTGTGATCCTTCAGCCGCAGCCGATGCGGCCTGCGCAATCAGTAGACAGAAAAGCAGAACAACAGAGAACCTCACCGCTGTGATATGACACAGGGATGGGGGGGTCGCATTTTGTGTATTCATTGTCAATTCCTCCTCTTGTATATCATGTAGACGTTACGATTTTAGTAATCATGTCTACGTTATACACAATGCTGTTGCGATAAACTACTTTAACCTTTGGTGACATTCGCGGTCACAGCACCCGCGTCTTCTCCTTTGGTCTCGGAGTCTTCACGACGAGGAAACGAAACACCGAATCGCTCTCATTCAGCAGACGGTGTGGAATTCGTGCAGGGCTCTCGATGAACTGGTCTGCCACGACCTCCTCTCGCTCGTCGCCGATCTCAACGACGCCGCGTCCTTCAAGTATGTAGAAGAAGACGTCCACCGGGGTTGCGTGGAGTTTCAACGCCTCCCCGGGTTGCAACGTGATGTGTACTGCCTGCGCATCCGGAGTGTCATGAATCATCGACGCATGAACGCCGTGCGGGTTTGGGGATACTGGTGCGCTTCTTGCGTCAACGATCTTCATCAGAGTACTCCTTTCGCAAACTCCTCAAACCCGATCCGGTCGATGAAGTCACCGATCCGCTCCTTTGGCTCTGCATTCGCGGTGTAGTAGTCAAAGACGCTCTCTGCAACCTTCTTCGCATCCTCAATCGATTCGACGTAGGTCAACTCCTTCGCGATTCTCGGCTTCTTGCCAGCCTCGCCTCCGACAACCACCTTGAAGCCTTTCTTGAAGCCAAAGAATCCAAGGTCCTTCACCCAGGACTCGCCGCAGCAGTTTGGACATCCTGATACGCCGATCTTGAACTTCGCGGGGAGGCTCATGCCGTGATACGCGTCATGCAGAGCCATCCCGAGCCCGAGACTGTCTGCGATGCCTTTCTTGCAGAAAGTCGTTCCCGGACAGATCTTAACGCTCCGGACACAGAGTCCGATTGCAGCACCTGGGCTCATCCCAAGGTCATTCCATGCGGAATCGATGTCTTCTTCCTTCAAGCCCACAATAACCATCCGCTGTGCGCTTGTTATCTTTATCGCGGCTGCTCCGTACTTCTCTGCGACTTCCGCAATCTTTCGCAGGGCGTCTGGCGATACCACACCTGCCGGAGTGTCCGGCGCTATCGCATAAGTCTCTCTATCTCGTTGCACGACTGCTCCCTTCTCTGGTATGTCGTTCTTCTTTTCATCAGCCATTCTTATCACCTCTGTTGCCTCAATCTCGGCATTACTGTACACTTTGTCTGTTCAATTGTTGCTTTCATTTCTGTTCACCTGATTTACCATCCATGCGCATCGAATCGCATGAGAATTCCTTTTAGCCCTGCTTTATGCCGGGCTTCGTCCTTTGATGCTCGCTCGAAGAACCGAGCCGCATCGATGTTGCCTTCCGCTTCGGCTACCTTCGCAGCGTCCGCTTTCTCGGTTTCAGCCATAGTCTCG
>DAOURL010000009.1 GCA_030625165.1 Methanosarcinales archaeon
AGCGGGGTGCCGCTGCCCCGCCACTCACCAGCTATGGCTGCCGGTGAAATAACCACGAGGATGAACATCGCAAGCACCGGAACCAGACTTTTTCGGCTCTTTGACAATTCGCGTTGCAGGCATCTCGTAGACGAATCCCGACTGTGTGGCATTAAATGATTAGAGATCACGAATGACACGAATAAGCGAATTGCACGAATGCTAAACCGGAATAAATTCGTGTCATTCGTCCAAACGCGTAATTCGTGATAAAAACTGTTAGAAATAGACCAAATTCTCGATTTAAACATCTTCACGCGAGATATCAGGGAGCCATAAAAGCCACCGCGAAACTGAGGAAACCCTCTTATGCCACCCCCATCAAATAACTGACTGACAGTCAGTCAATACCACTGCACAGGTGAGGTGAACAACATGACCTGCACAGTAAAGGACCCTGAAACAAGGCGTAGTGAACTCATTGACGCCGCGGAGGAACTCTTTCTTGCAAACGGCTACGAAGAGACCGCGGTATCGGATATCGTCAGGAAGATCGGCGTGGCGCAGCACGTTCTACCCTACTTCAAATCCAAGGATGGAGGCATCCATACGAACATACACAAACGTTTCATAACAACGTCCCTTCTGGTATTTTTGATGTTTTCGGCGATTCTTTCATCCGCCGCAGCCCAGACCGCCAGCACAGGGGATATCGGGATCGTTGACCTCTATTCGGACATCGATTCGGCTGATGTCACGATCCACCCGGAAGTGCATCTCACAAACATAGCGATCGATGCGGAACTGATATTTGAGGATGAGGTGCTGGGAAGAGAGCGATTCGTAATCGATGAGGCACCCCCTGATATCGAGATAACAAAAGTTGTACACTGGAATCTCGCAAACCCGGGCGACGGTTACTACATCGCCAGAATGACCCTTACGGTTGCTGGCTCGGTTCAGGAGGTGCGGCATCACAACTTCTCGCACGGCATCATTGAGTTTCCGAGGGTGTACCTTAAGTATGCGATCCCTGATTCCCGCGGCATAAGCATCATCCTCTCGCCGAAAACCCAGTTGGGCACGCAGGCGGTACTCACAGATGTCGAGTACATGCTCGTGGACGGGGATACCGTAATCTGCCGGATATGCGATCACAGGGTCGATGTGATGCAGGCGACACCGCTATCCGCGAACTGGAATGTTCGCCTCGAAAACAACCATCGATACTCCGCCAGGGTGAAGATCAAAGTCCCATCGCAGGGGCAGGGAGATTCTATAATCGCCGGATCAGCGGATTTCATAGCAAAGGACGATGCCAGAATCACCGAACTCTACAGGGACGAGACAGGCGCCAGCGCAACGGTTCTGGGACTTTCACAGGTGCCGTTTACTGGCGAGATCGTCTTTACGGTATCAAAGGATAACGAGGTGATCGAGGAGATCCGGGAAAAATCCCCGATCCTGATGTCAGATGATGACGAGACGATAGAGGTTATATGGGGGAGCAAGCTTCCTGCAGGGGTCTATGAACTCTCTGTAAATCTGGTTGGAAACGACGGTGATGTGGTGGACAGGTGGGATACCGTCATAGAATCGGAAGAAAGCAGGTATATAAATGGTTCGCAGCCCCCCACTCCCAAAAAGACACCGGGTTTTGGCATCTACCAAGTGGCTTTAGCAATCATGGCAATATACCTCTTCCGCAAGGATAGGTGATATCCGTGTATGAACTCTTCATCGCCCTGCGGCACCTCACATCAAGGCGCAGGCAGACGATCTTTTCTGTACTGGCTGTGGGACTGGCGGTTGCATTACTCGTATGGTCACAGGCGATGATGGTGGGTTTTACCGATGAGATGTATGCAAAGACTGTCGACAGGATGGCATCTGTGACAGTTGAACCAAAGCCGGATGAAGATTACATCCATTTATACCACAAACTCACAGAGGACATCTGGAGTATCGATGGCGTGGTTGGCGTATCACCCGTCCTTACCGGTCAGGCGACCTTTGAGTACAAAGACAGGAACAAGAATGTGGTCATGCAGGGAATCCAGGTCGCTGCCCACGATTCAGTGCTACACATCAATGATGACATCGTCAAGGGCAGTTTCAGGGACATAGAAGCCACGCAGGGCAGCGTGGTGCTGGGTGACGCCCTGGCAGAGAAACTGGATGTGGACATTGGCGATACCATAGATGCGGCATTTCCTGAAGCGAACCCGGCAGCCCTGAAAGTGGTGGGCATCTATGACAGCGGCACACCCCTGGATAAGACACTGGCAATTACTTCCCAGTCTACTGCCCAGGATTTTTTTGACGTGGCAAATGTGGTGAACAGCATTATAGTCCGTGTGGATGACCGGGAACAGGCGCAGGCAATATCAGAGAGGATAGATGCCATGGGGTACCCCGCCTCAAGCTGGAAGGAGACAAATCCCGAGATCATACAGACACTGAAACTGGAAGGCACGAGCAACGCCATCATACTGGGCCTTATCATTGTTATAGCATCCTTCGGGATAGTCAGCACCCTGTTCATGGTGGTCATGGAGAAGACAAAAGAGATAGGCATGCTCATGGCAATGGGGGCGTCCAGAAGAAGTATTATGACCATATTCGTTATGGAAAGCGGCATCCTGGGATTGCTGGGTGCCATACTGGGTGTGATGCTGGGTGCGACGTTAGCCATACAGATGGGGTCATACACCTACGAGGTGGGAGAGGAGGCTATGGCTGGCATCACCACGATCCCATTTGTTGTGAGATTGCAGGATGCGGTCATTATCGTGATGTTCACATTCCTGCTGAATCTTATAGCAGGGATATACCCTGCCAGCCGTGCTTCAAAGCTTAAGCCAGTGGAGGCGATAGGTCGTGAGTGAGGGAGATTGGCATGTTTGAGCTGGATATTGCCATGAAACACATCAGGTCACGCCACCGGCAGACCTTATTTTCTATCATTGCAGTAGGACTGTCTGTGGCGATAATCGTTGTTTCCATGTCAATGCTCAGCGGCTACACGAGTATATTGATCGATTCGACAGTGGAGAAACAGGCACATATTACGGTTCTGCCAAAGGAGAACGAGGATTATATACACCTGTACCACGGGCTTGAGAAACATGTCTATGACATGGAAGGTGTAGAAGCGGTCTCGCCATATTTCCAGGGTGAAGCTGCCCTGCAGCACAGGCATGATGTGGAAGGGGTGGTATTGTACGGCATCAACCCTGAAGATGAGAACCGCGTCGTTAACAGGGAAAGGGATATGTTTGCAGGGGAGTTCACATCCCTTGCAAATCCTGGCAGCCGCATAGTCCTTGGTTACAAATTAGCCAAAAACCTTGATGTGGGGATGGGCGATACTGTCACGGCACAGATTCCCGAGTCCGGACCGACCGATTTTACCATTACCGGCATATTCCGGACCGGAACTCCGGCTGATGAGACAACGGCATTTGCAAACCTTGAGCGGATACAGGATTTCTATGGGGCAGGGGGTGTGGTAACCGGAATGGGGGTCAGGATATCTGACGTCTATACCGCCGAGACCCTGGCTAACGGGATTGAAATAGAGACGGGTTATGACGCCATAAGCTGGATCGAGCAGAATGCAGATATACTGAACCTGCTGGAGACCTCGGAGAGCATGGTTTATTTCTTCTATGTTATCATCTTCGCCATATCGGGTTTTGGCATAGCCAATATCCTGATCATGATTGTTATGGAAAAGGTAGGTGAGATAGGCATGTTAATGGCAATGGGTGCGCCCCGGCGAAGCATACTTTTGATCTTCCTGCTTGAGGCAGGTATACTCGGGATGGCAGGCGTTATGATCGGAGCGGTACTCGGGTATGTCTCATGCCTTCTCATTGCATCCTATACGATCCCGGTGCCTCCTGAGATGTATTTCGGGATGGACCACCTGCCAATTGTGATAAATGCCGAGAATTTTGTTACAGCAGGAGTGTTTGCTATGGTAATTAATATTATAGCCGGTATGTTTCCGGCCAGGCGAGCTTCAAAAATGAATCCGGTGGAGGCGATACAGAGTGTCTGATGAGAAGATTATAGAGATAAGGAACCTGACCAGGGTATATGGTGATGGCGTGGAGATCAGGGCCCTTGATGGGGTGGACATAGATATAGAACCGGGAGAGTTCCTGGCGATTGTTGGTCCGTCGGGCTCCGGGAAAAGCACCTTGCTCCACCAGATCGGTATCCTTGATACGCCTACCAGTGGCACCATTCTGCTCAAAGGGGTTGATATTACGAAAATGTCTGATAGAGAGCGCTCTAAAACGAGGAATCGGGAACTGGGATTCATCTTCCAGTACCATCACCTGCTGCCTGATTTCAATGCGCTTGAGAATGTGATGATGCCGCTGCTGATCAAAGGAGTTAAGCGCTCAGAGGCAAAGAAGATCGCTCTTGATCTCCTGGAAGAAGTAGGTCTGAGTGACCGGATCCATCACAGGACGACCCAATTATCGGGTGGTGAGAACCAGAGGGTTGCAATTGCAAGGGCACTTGTGAACAATCCCAGTATTGTTATTGGTGATGAGCCTACAGGCAACCTTGATAGCAAAAAAAGCGACAGTATCTATGAACTGCTGCGGAGGCTCAACAGGGAGCACAACCAGACATTCATACTGGTGACGCATGATGAGCAGATGGCTGCGAAGACTGATCGCGTGATCCGGATCGTGGACGGGAAGGTTGTGGAGGATTCGCGGGACGGGGTGCCAGTCCGAGAGATATAATCCACGTTGCAATGATGCTTAACAGCGGTATCGGGAAGATGATAAGCGTGGATAAGCATTTTGATGTGATCGAAGAAGTGAATCGGATAGATCCTTTTGATCCGTGCTAAAAGGGCAAATTATATCTATCGCCCCCCCCTGTCAGTACCATGCCATCTGACATCGTCTTGTTTAATCCAATGCCTGTGAAGCAACCAAAAGGTTTATCGTACTCAATCCCCTCCTGAAACCATAATGGCGGCCATCCCACTCCTGCTTGGCACAGCACTTGCAGGTTTCCTCGCATTCCTTGCAGGGATCTTCGAGGATAGTGAATCAAACGCGGGTTCTGCGAGCAATCCGAACTCGCAGGTGCAGCTTGCACCGCAGATCGGAAATCGGCATCGTTATTTCAATAAGGCAATCTCTGGCGAGCCTCCGGCAAACGCGCTCTGGGCAACAACCGCTGCAACGATCGCATATCTCTTAACAGCGCATTTTGGAGGGGATGCATTCTCTATGCTGGTCGCATCGATCATCGGAGCCGCAGCTTCCACACTACTACTATGCGCTTATGGTGTATTATCTCACATTTCAAGGATTGCGAGCATGAAGAACTTTGAGCAGACGCTGTACTGGGATTCTCTGCTCACACCACTACCCCTTGATGCTGCGTTTGGATTCTTGACCGCGCTTATGCTTACCCTTTTAGCCTTTGCCGCGCACAGTCTGCTTGGAAATCCATTTTCAGTCCCGCTCCTTGCGTTCTTCTTCGGGATAACGATCGGAGCAATCGGATCATCCACAGGCGACATATATTACGGCGCAGAGCGGCTCTACCAGCATTACATATTTGGTTCGGGCATCCCGATCTCTGTTCAGGGCGATATCGATGTGAAGGGGGAATACGGCTACCGCAACTCTGTGGACACGCCGTACTTCACGATGCGGTTTGGGGGGCTGGTCACAGGTCTTGCTTTTGGTATACTCATCTTTCTTGATGCATGGAGCAGGTTGTTCACGTTTGCCGGCGTTTGGACTAGTGTTATCGTTGTGTCGGTGCTTGTTCTGATTATTCTAATATTCATATACTTGCTTGAGGTATATACCCGGAAGAGATACGGACGATATACTGAGGACTGAAATATGGTAGACCCGTTAATAGCCACAATCATGATAATTGCAGGCGGCGTTCTCGTCGGAGTCTGCGTCCACTTCATCCCGGCGAGCGCAACAGGCGCAATGGCTGCCGCAACAGGTATCGCAACAGGACCGAGCATGCTCTCAGCGGGCGCCGGTCTTACTGGCATCTATGCCGCGGCATACAGCATCGATTCCGGGCTTGTGCTGGTCATCGTATCCGGCGCGGTCGGCTCTGCCCTGATGCTTCTGATAACGATTTTCTGCGGGAATATCATGCTTGCATTCGGCATAGGTGCTCCACCGGTATCAGGTCAGACCGCATCAGGAAAATCCACGTTCGGCGGCACAAAGGACATCATCACTGGTTTTGAGCAGGAGGGCTACGCATCTCCCGGAACCGATGGTCACGGCATGCCCTTCCAGACTGCTGTGAGCGGCACAATCGGCGCGCTCATGGGCGGCGCTGGCGGCGCTCTTGTCTTTTATGCGGTGTATTCGATGACTCTGCCAGGAATTGCCACTGAGAATGCGGTAACACTTGCAGGGATCGTTGCTGCTGGTGTGTTCCTGATAAACAGCGTACTTCCAGCTTATGTGCTTGTTGGAAAGACAGAGGGGATGTTTGACATGAAGATCAGGAGTATGCACAGGACGTTTATCAGCTGCCTTGTCACATCCTCGATTGTGGCATGTGTAATCTATGCGATCTCTTGGCTTGCAGTCTCCGAGGTGATAGTGTGAAGGAGATACAGATCCACACACTCTTTGGAGCGGCACTATTAAGCGGCATAGCAGGGATCCTCCTGATCGGGCACGGGATATCGATCGGAATCGTATTTCTCTGGCTCCCATTCTTATCCGCTGCAAACTCGGTTCGTGGCATGGCAAAGTACGGGCTCGGCACCGGAAATGCCTCCATAGGTTACTGGGGGACTGCTGTTGGCGCAACATCCGCATTCGTATCATCGCTGCCGTTCTCTTGCAGATCAACGCCGCTTCTGTATGTGGCAGCGGTTGTCGCAATCTCGCTTGTGGTCGGTCTTGCCACAGGGGTACTTGCAGATAAGGTGATACGGATGAAGATTCCGAGAATTGAGCTGAACAGCGCGGTCATCGCGGTGTCCACTGCCCTGATCACGGCAGGATCTCTCCTGATCCTCGGAAGCAACTATGGTTTATATCCATTTATTTACATAATAATTACACTTGCGGTGCTGCATCCATACAACGCCAGCACCGGTGCCGGCGAGAACCAGAAGCGCACATTGATGCTCGCTCTTGTTGAGGCGTGTATGACGACACTTGCGATCGGCATCGTTGCAATGCTTGTCAGCGGATCAGCGATACCGATCTCGGATGTTGTGGCGATCGTTGTGGTGAGTGCGTGTGGACTCCTTGTGGCGGTCGTTGCATGGTACAGGCTGGTTAAATCCGATATCTATGAGATAAGGTGGACCGGATATTCACCTGCGGAGCATTGAATCATGTACGTGATAGTAGACCCGGACGTAAACGTCGCAATCGACCCTGCAAGTGGCATCGCAGCCGAGATGAACCCCGTGCAGCCGATTGCGAATATTGCGGAGCTATCCGAAGGGATCGAAGAGATCGAACGCGCCGCCATCGATCTTGTGGATTCGCTGAATCCAGCCACGGTATCGTATCCGTCATATCCGAATCGTGAGGGGATCTACCTGAACCTCGGGAGGGTTTCCAACGCCGTCATCGGTTTCATTATCGGGCTTTTTGCGGTTGCTATTCTGCTGATTCTTGCAGGAGGTCTGTGAGATGGGTTGGCCCGCTGTATCAGGTGAGTTCACGGTTGGCGATGAGAAGAACCAGATAGTGCTGGTAACTCTTGGGAGCAGCATCGATGTGACTGGGGTAATCGACAAGATCGCAATCTCAGGAACCATGAAGACCGAGAATATCGGGATTGAGAAGGTGATTGCAAACATCATCTCAAACCCCTGTATCAGGCACCTCATCATCTGCGGAGCCGAGGTTCACGGACATCTTGCAGGTGATGCATTCCTTGCAATCCACAAGTCAGGAATCGATGAGAAGAACAGGATCGTCGGCGCATCCGGCGCAATCCCGTTCATCTCGAATCTAAGCTCAAAGGAGGTTGACCGGTTCAGGGAGCAGGTTGAGATCGTCGATCTGGTGAATGTTGAGGATATGGGGCAGATTAAGCAGGCGATCGATGCCTGTGCTCCAAAGGACCCGTTTCCTGCAGAACCGATGATCGTTACCCTCGGAAAGGCAGCACAAGCAGATGGGGGGAGCGACACGATCCTGACGCCGGAAGCGGTCTCGATAGAGTCGAGACTGCGCAGCCTTGAGCAGGAAGTGAAGGATCTTGGCAAACTGAATAAATTTATGTCTGGTATAGTATCCGGAATCTGGCAGGGGCTGACGTTTGGTTTTGTTGTCACATTGTTAATCTTTGCAATCAGGAGGTTTTTATGAGAGCCGAAAAAGAAAAAGAGATGATCCCTGAGCTCCACGCACCGAATACACGGGAGGTCGAGCGGATGACCGAGAGCATAAAACGGCGGGCACTCCTGATCGGCAGGGATCAGCGCACGTACTCAGGGATCTACGGGACGAGGATCTATCTCGTGATCGGGTTTCTCTGTGCGTTGTTGCTGATGCTTGTTGGTGCGGGAGGATTATGAGGAGGGTTTGTTATGGACTACGAGAAGATGATGAAACGGTTGGACCGGGCTGAGGAGAATATCGAGTTTGCTGGCGCAGAAATTATCCAGAGCAGGGGCACGATGATCGGACGGTGTATCGGGGTTACACTGGGTGCTGTTATCGCGCTGGTGTCGGTGAGTCTTCTGGGATGGTAGAATCGGTTATGGTTGCCCCCGCCGTGCTCACACCTCTCGAATGAATTCGGGGACCTCTGTGGAGGGTGGTCGCGTGTGTGAGAGGATCTGTGAATGTATGCGGGGCAGAGACGGCGGCGCATGGTGTGGGCTTATTTCAGTTCTTCACCAATCATGAAAACTACCCGAATTAATGTCATCGTCTCACCTGGAGAAAAACAGGTTCTCTCCGACTACATGGAATGGAAAGATCCATGAATAAACAGTCACTGTCTTGACCATCTATTTATAAAGAATTGGTCAATCAACTGACCAAAGTTATATAAGCAAGAAGTCACATCATCTATCAGTATGGATCGCATGATTCCAAGGCACAATCTATGGTGGAGAGATCCGTCTGAGATATCCAATGATGAGAAAATAAAGGAATTCGAAGCTGCAACAATTCAATGGAAGCCCCGAATCAAATATTATATAAATTTTGATAAAGATAAGATATACACCCTCAGGGGGCCTAGGCAGGTTGGAAAAACGACGTTAATCAAACTTCTGATAAAAGATTTGTTAACAGAAGGCAAGGATTCTAAAAGCATCTTTTATTATAGCTGTGACCTCGTAGCCAATGAAAAGGAACTATTTGAAGTCATAAACGAGTATCTGGACTGGGCTCGGACATTTCGGTTGGACCGAAAGTACATATTTCTGGATGAGATTTCGTCTGTAAAGAACTGGGAAAAAGGATTGAAGTATCTGGTTGATGCCGGGATTTTAAAGAACACATCAGTTATTTTAACTGGTTCACACTCCATTGACATTAAACACAGTATTGAGAGGTTGCCTGGAAGGCGGGGTGAAGGCGATGAACCATTGGATAAAATATTACTACCTATGAAATTTGCTGAATTTGCAGAAACTGTCAATCCTACAATTAGAAAGTTATTTGAGAAAAATCATCTTTTTCAATCCGAAAAAAGGCGGAACATCATCTTCGGATTGTTTGATAAAGAAATAGATCCTGTATTAGATCTATTGCGAATTTATCAGGACGAATTGGATCGGTTATTTGAGCAATATCTCATCACAGGTGGAGTTCCCAGATCGATCAACGATTTTTTTTCAAAAAATAGAATTGATAACAGCATATATGAACTGTATATCCGTTCACTGATCGGCGATCTGGCAAGATGGCAGTTTCAGGAGACGTACGTAAAGCAGATACTGCGAAGCATCGCGAGTAAACTAACAACGAATGTTAGCTGGCAGAGCATCGTTAAAGATACGGATATCGGATCGCATAACACGGTCTCGAAATACGCAGAGAGTCTGGTGGATTCCTTTGTATTAAATATACTGTATTCGGTTGACATAGTGAGAAAAAACGCTTGTTTCAAAAAAGAAAAGAAGATATACTTTCAGGATCCTTTTATTTTCCATTCTATGAGGTCATGGGTAACAGGGTCGACAGATTATTTCAATTCAACTCAATCCTACCTTGATAACCCTGAAGATAAGAGTAAATTAGTAGAATCGGTCGTTGAAAACCACCTTGTCCGGTTAATGTATAACACATTCCCAAGCGATGTTTTTGCCCCCTACGAACACGTTTTTTACTGGAAGAAGAGCGGAGGGGGAAAAGAAGTGGATTTTGTATTAAAATCCAGAGAGAATGAACTGCTTCCAATTGAATTGAAATTTCAAAATAAAATACAAAAAAGTGATTACAAAGGACTACACACATTTCCCGGAAAAAAGGGAATCCTGCTTTCAAAGAATAGATTTGATGTGACCGGGAATTATGCGACCATTCCTGTTTCTTTATTTTTGCTAATTATATAAGATACTATCCGATCATGTCATCTCGTACAACGTTGGTAGACGGTTTTGTAGATTTTACACGATCATCCTGACGACCACACAGACCGCCCCGACTTCCATGCACTTCATGTTAGTCTCCCGAAGTCACTAAACCCCGGACTTAAGTACGGAGCCTGTACATCGCGTTTTTGCATTTGGCTTCTCCTGATTCTGTATGTATCGCGCCACAACCTCCCATCCATGTCCAACCGATCCATGGAAGCAGGACGGTGCCCACAGACCTTTAGCGCACCATTCCCTGAGGTGTGGAAATGTCTTCTGGCAGTTCTCTGCTACTCCTCCCTTTTATTCTCTTGGCTACATAGCTCACAGAATACTTCGGAGGATATTTCACAAACAGATGGACACGATCCACGTTCACTGCCATGTCAATGATCTCGATATCAAGATCCTTGCAGGTCTTGCGGATAATTCCATCAAGCGCAAGCGCGACATCTCCAACCAGAATCTTCCCGGGATATTTTGGCGAGAAGACCATATGGTCGGTCAGAAGTGACACAGTATGTCGATCGTGGCGGAGTTCTCGGCGCTCCATGCGCAGAGCCTTTAAACTCACCCCATGTAAAGCTTACGTAATATCTTAGCAGAAATTATATAAAAACAGTACATCCCCGCCCAGCCACCAAACTCCCCCAACACCTCGATCTGGCGGTCAGATCACTTCTATTCAGTGAATCAGTTCGACTTCCACCACAATTCTCAGCTATCGGCCGGAGCGGCTGGTATGCTCCACGGCAGATCGATACATTAATTACAATCCACCGAAGCATATCATGATTATAGCATGTTCAAATTCGCACGAAAACAGCAGATAATCGAGATCGGAAATGTCACGATCGGCGGGCAGATCGGCGAGAACCCGACCGTAATCATTCCCACGATCTTCTATGACGGACAGAAGATCGTTGATGCCGGCGCCGGTACATTCGACGAAGAGAAAGCGGAATCGCTGATTGTAGAGGTTGAGGAAGCCTGCGATGCCACAAACACCCCGTATATCTTCCAGGTGGTTGGCGTGACCCCTGATCTCATGATCAAAGGGCTCGACTTTGTGGCAGACCGTACAGATGCACCGCTCATTGTTGATTCGGCGGATCTTGAGGCGAGGCTTGGAGGACTTTCGCATGCAAGCGAGCAGTTCGGCAGCCGGACGATGTATAACGCTATAAACATGATGATCGAGAAGCCAGAGATCGATGCGCTCTCTGAATCACAGATCGAGGGCGTTGTCATCCTCGGCTTCAACATGCAGGACCCGTCAGTCAAGGCGCGGATCGATATGCTCGAAGACGGCGGCGGGTTTGTTGATAAAGGACTCCTCGAGATTGCAAAGGAGTGTGGCTTTGAGAAGATCCTGTACGATCCCGGAGTGCAGCCGTTCGGACAGGGCGCAGGATCATCATTCAGGTTGCTTTATGCAGTAAAGTCCTTGTACGGTCTTCCAACTGGCGTCGGAGCCCACAATGTCCCGTCATCATGGGCGTATCTCAAGAAACGTGACCCGGAGATCAGAAGGATCTGCGATATATCAGCAAATGCGGTCGGCATCGTGATGGGCGCGAACTCGCTCTTTATAGGACCGATCGAGAGTGCGAAGTATGCCGCTCCGGTCGTTGCGATGGCTGACATTCTCACTGCTGATTCCGTAAATGACTTCGGAATCGAACACGCAGAGAAACACCCATACCTACTGGCTTGAAGGGGTGTGAGCATCATGGTAACCTTTGGAATCGAATTTCTGGCAAACGAACCAGCAGAAAAACTCTCAGAGATTGTGAGACTATCGGAGGAGAACGGTTTGTCCTACGCATGGATAACCGATCATTACAACAACAGGGACGCATTCTCACTTCTGACATACATCGCAGCAAGGACCGACTCCATAAAACTCGGACCCGGCGTTACAAACCCGTATACCAGAACCGCACCACAACTCGCATCAGCGATCGCAACCCTGCACGAGGTATCGGACGGACGTGCGGTTCTTGGCATAGGGCCCGGTGATCGGATCACGTTTGAGAAGCTTGGTACCCGAATGGTGCGCCCGGTCCGGACTGTCAGGGAGACTGTATCCATCATACGGCAACTGCTTGCCTGCAAAAAGGTCTCGTATAGCGGAGAGATCTTCAAAACCGAGGGCGCAAAACTCGATTTTGCAACAGATCTGTCAGATCTACCTGATGTGCCTGTTTATATCGGAGCGCAGGGTCCGAAGATGTTGCATCTTGCCGGAGAAGTCGGAGACGGAGTGCTCGTGAACGCATCGCACCCGCTTGACTTTGCAGAGGCGATACCTGCGCTGAAGGCAGGAGGTGCCGATCTTGCAACGTTTGACGTTGCTGCATATACGAGTTTTTCGATAGCGGATCGTAAGGACGATGCTATATCGGCTGCAAAGCCGGTTGTTGCCTTTATTGTTGCGGGATCGCCGCCCGGCGTACTTGAGCGCCACGAGATCCCGCCGGGCGATGTCGAAGCGGTGCGAAATGGTTTTAAGAAGAGTTTCAGTGACGCGATACACGCAGTCACAGGTGATATGATCGATGCATTCGCAATCTGCGGAACTCCTGTGGAGTGCATGGACCGAATCGAAGAACTCGTGACTGCCGGGGTCACGCAGATTATTCCTGGCTCTCCGATCGGACCTGACCGGATACGCGCGATCAGGTTGATCGGAGAGGACATTATTCCTAACTGGAGGTAGAAAGATGAGTCTGATCGAAAAAACCGTAAACGATGCAATTGCAGCACAGAACGCTGCGGTAGACGCAATAAGAATCCACCGATACGAGGATTTCTTGCTTGAACACGCAAGACCCTACGTAGAGGTCATAAGGAAGCTGGAATGTGACAGCGAGCAGTCAAAGGAGGCGATCGACCTCTACCAGCAGTCACTGCTCCTCCATTACGACATATTAACGTCGCTCACCGACACGATAACGCCGCTTGATACAGCGTTTCTCGAGTGGCAGCAGACCCCGATCGCGCTTGAGATCATGTATGAACTCGATAGGGACTTTCGGGGTGCTGTCGAGACGTTCATCGAGACGATCGATGAAGCAGACGATATCATCGGGATCGAGGCAACACGGGTGCACAATGGCTTCTACGGGGTCATATCGGCAAGTGATTTTGCAGCGATCCCCGGAAGCGTCTTCAACGTCCTTGCCCGGATCATAGAAAGGGCGCCGATCGAGAAGAAGTACAAGCAAACAATCCTTGCCGCAAAATCGTGGGGATTAAACGGAATCTACGTCTTCGGAGACACGTACACCAGAGTTCTTGGCAGCACCGGGAACGTCGCAGAGGCGATAGAAGAGGAGAAGAAGGCTCTGAAGTTGAACTGGGATAAGCCGGTTCAGTCGATGCTGCAGCTGATGGGCGAACTTGGTCACACATCGTATGATCGGTTCAGATACTTTGATCTGTATCGCGAGAAGTTCCGCGGATATGTCGAGAGCGCGTATGACTCCGGGGTGCACCCTGCAAATATCGTGATGCTCCCGACCCACGTTGGTGATATCGGTCACCACATCGGATCGTCATACTACAAGCTGTGCAGGGATGATATGTGCATGGCGATCCTTGAATCGGTCTCAAAGGTTGCGGAAATCACGCTCAAAACCGCTCTATCTGAAGATAAGATCAAAAACCCGTTTGACGTGGGATATATCGCAACCGGCGCATGTGCGTCCGCGACAGCAGATATCCTTGCATGGGACGGGTTCACGCCCGATTATATTCAGGATATGATGCAGAAGCGATTCAGGAACTTCATTCTGACGCACCCATTCGACAGATCGATGGTCGGCGAACTTCATGTCAATGACTTTCTGGACTTCATCACCAGAGGCGAGCGGGTGAACGCACCGAAACCAAGAGGAGACGGCGGGAAGGTTGCTGGTATACCTATCGATCTCTCACCTGTCAGGGATCATCCTGAACTCAAACATCCCGAGGCGTATGCGTATCCGTTCACAGCCATAACGGTGCGGGCAACCGCGCTTCTGCGGTTCATCGACCAGCCCTGCCTGCTTGCTCCGGAGCCTCCGAGTATTGCCGCGATGGTCAATGCGATAGCGCTCAATCCCGAGGTTGCGCTTGCGCCTGTACAGATGTGCAAGAACTGCGCCACAAGCAGGTATCTGCCCGCGAAGTGCGATTACTGTATGTCGCCGAAGGTGAATTCGGTGCTGGGGTGAGATCTGAGCGCATCAGGATAATCAATCATCTGCCGCGGTGTGGACACGATGGAGGAGGTCAAGCGCACCTTTAAGGCGATCCACAGCATGATCTCGATATATGGCGAGCAGGAACGGCTTGAGCATATCGATATCCTGCTGTCGTTTTTCACTCCGTATCCCCGCACACGGCTCTACGACACCGCAATCGAGCATGGTCTCGTCCGCCTCACAACCCTTGAGGAATGGGGCGACTTCGACCAGTTCGATTTCAAGGCGCCGTGGATGCCCCGGGAACTCTACGATCTGGTTCTGGAATTAAGAGCGGGCATGCCCTGGAACTCCGGCTGCGGGTTTAACGAGTGGTTCCAGACGTATTCGAGGATCATGGGGAAGCTGGAAGGGATGGGGTAACTCCCAAAGGTTTTATGTAATCTTATCGAAAAAGATAAATAACGAACATGGAGATATCCAAATTATGGCACTCCTCAAGGATGATGAGTTGGATCGGTTATTTAATGAAAAGAAGATACTCCCCAGGGATTATTATATGCGAATAAGGACAAATGCCAAGAGCGGAACCAAATATGAGCAAAAAGGCTTGACCGCCGAAGGCGATGAAGGTCACATCTTCGCGATCGCTCTCCGAAAAAATCGACTGGATCCCTTCGACTTCTCCATCATTCTACGATACAGGGACGATGGTATGGATTTGTGGTACAATCTCGCGAGGTACAACGGGAGATCTCACAAACACAGCAATAAACTTGAGGGCACCTCTTTTTATGACTTTCACATCCACAAAGCTACACAGAGGTATCAGGAGAGTGGTTTAAAGATAGAAAGCTTTGCAGAGGTTACGAATAGGTATAACTCATTTGCTGGCGCTGTAGACGCGTTCATAGAGGATTTTAACTTTGTAGTGGAAGGATTGGAGTCAACAAAGCTACTTAGAGAGTTTGGAGTTGGTTGATTTGGATATAGAACTGTTGAGGTCAGAATTCAAAGCTAAGGTCTGTGATGAGATCAATCTTCAAGTAGAGGGGATCGAACGCTTCATAATCCACACACCATTTACATTCGACGATGGCGATCATTTTAAGATCGTCCTGAAGAGGAGGGGGGCAGGTTGGGTATTCTCTGATGAAGGTCACACTTTCATGCACATATCCTACGAGGACATCAATCTGGATACGACAACAAGACAGGAGGTCATTGAGAAGGCTCTCTATACCTACAGTGTAAAGAATGAGGACGGGGAATTGATATCAGTAATAGACAACGGATCGTATGGTGATGCGCTCTTCTCCTTTATCCAGGGGCTCACACATATCTCTGATGTTACTTATCTAAAGCGGGAGAGGGTACGCTCAGCGTTTATGGGGGAATTTCGCACGTTTATCGAGGAAGCATTGCCCGAAGAAAGAGTCGTTTTTGAATATCACGACCCAAATCACGACCCAACCGCTCTTTATCCAGTCGATTGTTATATAAAAACAGAAACAAGACCGATATTTCTCTTTGCGATACCAAATGATGCTAAGTGTCGGGATACAACAATTGAGATGCGTTACTTCGAGAACCTTAACATATCTTTTTCACCAGTAGCAATATTCCAGAATCAAGAGGAGATAAACAGGAAAGTGCTGGCACGGTTTAGTGATGTCTGTGAAAAACAGTTCCCATCGATCCAATCGGCAAAAGAACGTTTCAACAAGTTTCTTATCCCGTACGGGATGAATTGATAGACGGCTGGGTTGATCGACACTCTATGGGTCATGCCGCGACTCGCGGAATTCGAAGACCCATCAACCCCGGTTGCGGTGCGTAAGTTCAAGTTCCCGCAGGAAGACAGCCGCGGTCATGGTATCGCCCAGACCAACCGTGGTTATCGGGTGCTCGCACCAGAATGACGGCACAATGCAGACCGAGTAGCCACCCAATGTTAGATGCACCCCATCTCCGATCTTCTTTCCATCAAAATATCCCTGAACCATCGAACATTCACGAACCCCGGCATCGTTCGGCACGATTCCCAAAACCGCATCAGGGAGCATGTCCTTGTCCACATACCCTCTCTCTGCACGTACGGCAGATGCGGCTGCGCCCGCGTTCAGCGCATCGATCTCGAATGCCGGATCGATATAGGCAGGATCAAAGGTGCTCACGATAAAATCCCGGGCGTGGATACATAATCTCGACACCCCGAGTTCATCGATCGTCTCTACCGATTTTTCGATGATGCTTCTTCCTGAAACGGTGGCATCGTCCCCGAGAAACTCTTGTTCATTCATGCCGATGCTGTCCACGATACCGGAGATGCTTGCGATCACATAATCCTGGATCCTGCCATCCAGAAAATCTCCTGATTCGAAATGCATTAGAATATTCGGGTTTGACGATCTCCATCGCTGTAGTTGCGCTGTGATGCGGCGCATCCGATCAAGGTATGTCGATCTGTCCGAATATCTGCCCTGTAGCATATGAAGCCCTGCGACCAGTACGCCATCCATCTCTCTGATGTGCGCATCAGAAAACTCCTCGAATGCCGGATCGACGTAGATGGCTATGTTTTTTGGGTCATACGTTGCTATGAGCCGGTTGTCGCACGGCACCCTGATCGTCCGGTCGGGTAGTACGATCTCCTCGCCCTTTTTGAAATCGAAGACGTGATGTATGGAATCCTTCTCGTCCCTTACCGCATCGCACGGCTTTGATAGAAGAACGTCGCCATCCTTGTAAACCGGAATCCGTATCGCATCCCCTGCCAGCAGGTCTGCCTGTTTCCTTGACAGGGACGCCACATTCGGGATTACGACCGCGGCTCCGAGTTTGGAGAGGACGTCCGCAGCGATTCCTGCGTTTCCACCCAGACGCAGCACAGGTTCATCCTTTACCAGAGACGACGACTCCCCGATGGCAGCAGGCGTTTCAAGCTGGTATTCGCCGCCGGTTCCGTGTCTCATACATGTAAGTAGAAGTGCAAGAAGATCATCCATGTCGCGGATCAGGTCAATTGTATCCGGAGGATCTGCAATCTTGCGGTCTCTTAAGTATTCAGTAACCTTTGCACCATCGACGGTGCACACCGAATCGATGTTAACGTTGTAGCAACAGAGTATCTGTTGTGCCTTCATTCCGCCTCGAGATCCAACACGCATCCTGCGCCCTGCCCGATCCCCTCATCGATCCGCACCTCTATCTGGCTTACATTCGGACCCATCCGGGATGCGATTCCAGCTGCAACATACTCGCTCAGGCTCTCTGCGCTCGTTGAATCGGTCGGAACAAAAACGACATCATCTGCCGGAAACCGGTAGTTCTTCTCGCCGATATCAACGATTACGCCGTCGCCCTCCGTTCTGATCTTTATGCGCGGGTCGTTCCTGGCGATGATGACGTGGTGGTCGAGACTACTACATATCTCGGCAATCAACTCCTTTAAGAGTTCGAAATCGATGATAAACTCATCACTCCGCTCCCCGTGTATCTTCACGCTCACCGCATACGTATGCCCGTGCAGTCTCCCGCATTTTTGATGGTATGGTATCAGATGGCAGGCAGAAAAGCGGAGTTTTGCCATCCATCCGTTCAGTTCAATCCACAAGAGAATCGCCTTCAGGTCAGAATCTTCTTGATCTCATCTGCTGCCTTGCCAAGTTCCACGAGCACGAGTCCAAGACTGATCTCTGGCGGGGTGAGCACCACAACCAGTGCTTTTGGTCCGGCACCGATCGCAACCAATTTTCCATTGTTCGATTCAACTATTACTCGATCCGGTATTCCCTTTTCCAGTTCCGCGGACGCGGTTTCCGCAGCGCCAAGCATCGTTGCAGACATGGCAGCAAACGTCTCGTCATCGCCTTTCTGCATACGCGATACCATGAGCAACCCGTCCCGACTTGCAATCACGCTTGATTCGATCTCTCCGGTCTTCATAAGATCTGATAAAACTTTATTTAACATTTCCGTTGTTGCCATGATCAATCCTCCGTTAAATCAAAACGTATGATACATTCCCCGGTCTCATCATACTCGCCAGCATCCTTCCGCCCGCCCCGAACCTTCCGACCCGTCGTGTTCTGTATCAGACAGGTTGCGAGAATTCCGACAGGACAGACTCTGGGTGCGGAGATGCCGATTTTCTCGCGCACATCCTTTCCGAGATGCTGTCTACAGTGTTTCGTTGTCAGCACCAGTTCACCATCCGCAAGTTCCACCTTCACATCATCGGCGCTCACACCACGCTCGAAGAGCAACTGCAATCTCTCGACCTCGGTCATGTTGGTCATATCCGTATCGCCGGAAAGATACTCGATGATCTGTTTCCCATATTCGTGCGAGAGGTTCCTGATGATCGCCTTGTAGCCATCTCCAAACATCTTCTGGGCAGGTACCATAAACCCCCTTGAGATGATCATTTCGGACTCGATGAATCGATCGATAGATTCCCCGGTTCTACCTGTTGACTCCCTGTCCATACAGCGTTTTGGTGTTTGGTGACATATAACAGTTTCGTTGAGATTGGGCTTATCCTCTCGCAGGGATGTTCACCCTTTCCATGCCCGTTCCCGAATCAATAATCGTACTTTCTGTGATAACCCCTTGGCGTTATGATCCTCTCCCCCCAGATCCTTGATTCGCTGTTTCCGATTATCGCGGTGGTGTGCATGTCGACGAAGTCGTCGTAATCGAGCGCGCGTTCAAGCGTTGTCACAACCGCGCGCTCACCATCCCTGTACGCGTTCTTCACGAGTCCCACCGGCACCGACCCGGACCTGTGTCTCCTGACTATCTCTATGCATCTGCCAAAGTTCGTATTTCGGTTCCTGCTCTTCGGATTATAGAGAACGATCACAAAGTCGGAAGCTGCCGCGCCTGAGATCCTTTTCTCGATATCCTCCCACGGTGTCAACAGATCGCTCAGACTGATAGACGCGAAATCGCTTGTGATCGGAGATCCAAGAATACTCGCTGCTGCATTTGCCGCTGTGACGCCCGGGATCACCTGTATCCGGGTACCTGCATCTGCATCTGCATCCGCGCCCTCCGCGCTCGCGCACTCTTTCTCTGCGATCTCCAGCACGATTCCTGCCATGCCATAGACTCCGGCGTCGCCTCCGCTTATGATGGATACGGTATTTCCCTCGGATGCCAGTTCCAGCGCGTGTCTGGCGCGGGCGATCTCCTCCCCCATTGAACTGGTTATAACCTTCTTTCCGGGCAGCAATGGCTCGATCTGGTCGAGATATGTGGTGTTACCGATTACATAATCAGATTCCAGGATTGCCTGTTGCGCGGCGACGGTCATCAAATCCGTGCGTCCCGGACCGATGCCGACAATATAGAGTTTACAGTCTTTGATAGGCATATTTTGGTGTCATCGTTCTCTTTCATCTTATGCGCTTTGGCGCCACCTTGGCGAAACCTTTATCTTCTAAGGCTCCAACGTAGAAGGGTAGCACTTTTATGTTACGTAATTTACGATGCATATAGCAACCAACGTTGCTATAGAAGGGCGAAGAGCGAGGTACCTGTATCTCGCTTGATGAAACCATGTATACGTGCGACCCAGACGCTTACTGAATTAGTAAGACGGATTCTGGTAATTATACCGTTTGGTGGATAGTTCGGCTCAAGTGCTGATGAAGGACGTGCCAAGCTGCGATAAGCCCAGGCGAGGCGCATGGAGCCATTGAACCTGGGATCTCCGAATGAGACTTCTTGATGTGACGCGAGTCACATCGATCCTTCGGGATCGGGAACGCTCCGAATTGAAACATCTCAGTAGGGGCAGGAAAAGAAATCAATTGAGATGCTGTGAGTAACGGCGAGTGAAAACAGCAGAGTTCAAACCGAATCTTTCCTCGAAAGAGGATAGAAATGTGGTGTTGTGAGGCAGATCATATACAGTCCAAACTGGTGAAGTCGAACTCATCTGGAACGTTGGGGCATAGAGCGTGATAGCCGCGTAGACGTAAACCAGTGGATCGTGATCTGATCCTCGAGTACCGTGGGTCGGAAATCCCGCGGAAATCTGGGAGACATCAACTTCCAAAACTAAATACAACTTGAGACCGATAGCAGAGTAGTACCGTGAGGGAAAACTGAAAAGCATCCAAAAGATGGAGGTTAAAAGTGCTTGAAACCAAATGGTGATAGTGGGGTATGGCATGAAAGGATCTTCGCTGTGAAGGAGGCAGTCGTGAGGCTGTAGTACGAGCGGCGTTGCCGATGTCATATCATACGTTTTGAAGAACGGACCAGGGAGTGTATCTTGGTGGCGAGACTAACGCTTGAAAAGCGGAAGTCGAAGCGAAAGCAACACGCGCGTAGCCCGTAAGGGCATGGCGCGGGGTATACAAGTGCCCGAAGTCACTGGGGTACGACCCGAAGCCGGGCGATCTATGCGTGGGCAGGTTGAAGCGTGGCGAAAGCCGCGTGGAGGACCGAAAGCGGTACTGATATGCAAATCGTTCGCGTGACCTGTGTATAGGGGTGAAAGGCCAATCGAGCCCGGCATCATCTGGTTCCTTCCGAAACATGTCGCAGCATGACCTGATCGGAGATCGTTAGCGGTGTAGAGCACTGATTGGGGGTGTCGGGGGAGAAATCCCTCGCCCCTCTGTCAAACTCCAAAGTCGCTATCATCGTAGAAGATCGGAGTCCGGGCACGGGGTAAGCTCGTTGTCCGTAAGGGAGACAACCCTGACCGTGGTTAAGGTCCCTCAGTGTCGGCTAAGTGTTAAAGATAAAGGGCGTCCCAGGCCATAGACAACTGGAAGGTTAGCTTAGAAGCAGCTACCCTCTAAGGAGTGCGTAACAGCCCACCAGTCGAGGTTTGGGGCCCCGAAAATGGACGGGGCTCAAGCCGACCACCGATACCACGGAGTATCGTAAGATAATCTCGTAGGAAGGCGTCCTGTTTGGGCAGAAGCAGGGCTGTGAAGTCCTGTGGACCATGCAGGAACGAAAATCCTGGTAACAGTAGCAGCAAAGTTAGGTGAGAATCCTAACCGCCGAAGGGGCTAGGTTTCCTCGGCAATGTTCGTCAGCCGAGGGTTAGTCGGTCCTAAGACGTACCGCAATTCGAGTACGCCAAAAGGGAAACAGGTTAATATTCCTGTACCATCCAGACTGTATCCGAAAGGACCTGACGCATCCGGATAGGTTGGGCAGTGCCGTCGCGCTGTTCAAGCACCGAAGCAGGTGGAGTGCCGTAATGGCGAGAAGCCTCGCGAATGTGTGATGACGAAAGTCAACTGAGTCCAGGTGCCCGTGAAAAGGGAGATTGGATGTCCGTACCGAGAACCGACACAGGTGCCCCTAGCTGAGAAGGCTAAGGCGTGTCGGATAACACTAGCTAAGGGAATTCGGCAAATTAGCTCCGTAACTTCGGGATAAGGAGTGCCTGCCTCGTGAGAGGCAGGTCGCAGTGACAAGGGAGCTCTAACTGTCTAATAACAACATAGCGGATCGCGAACCCGAAAGGGCTAGTACGATCCGTGAATCCTGCCCAGTGCAGGTACCTGAAACCCCGGTTCAACGGGACGAAGGGCCTGTCAACGGCGGGGGTAACTATAACCCTCTTAAGGTAGCGTAGTACCTTGCCGCTTAATTGGCGGCTTGCATGAATGGATCAATGAGAGTTCCACTGTCCCTAGCTAGAATCCGGTGAAGCTTACATTCCAGTGCAGAGTCTGGAGACCCCTAATGGGAAGTGAAGACCCCGTGGAGCTTTACTGCAGCCTGTCGCTGGGTCTCGGTTCTGGATGTGAAGGATAGGTAGGAGGCATCGAAGCGCTCTCGCCAGGGAGCGTGGAGCCAACCTTGGGATACTACCCTTTCAGAATTGCGGCTCTTACCCTCCGTACGGAGGGGACCCCGATAGGTGGGCAGTTTGGGTGGGGCGCCACGCCCTCGAAAAGGTATCAAGGGCGCCCTAAGGTTGACTCATCAGGGTCGGAAACCCTGAGAAGAGTGCAAGAGCATAAGTCAGCCTGACGTGATTTCGCATAGCAGGGAATCGCGAGACGAAAGTCGGGTCTAGCGAACCTACGTCGTTTCTTGATGGAACTCGTAGACGACAGAAAAGCTACCCCGGGGATAACAGAGTCGTCACCGGCAAGAGTACATATCGACCCGGTGGCTTGCTACCTCGATGTCGGTTCTTTCCATCCTGGCTGTGCAGCAGCAGCCAAGGGTGAGGTTGTTCGCCTATTAAAGGAGATCGTGAGCTGGGTTTAGACCGTCGTGAGACAGGTCGGTTACTATCTATTAGGGGTGTTTTGAAGTCTGAGGGTAAGTTGCTTTTAGTACGAGAGGAACAGAGCAACGGTGCCTCTAGTCGATCGGTTGTCTGACAAGGCATTGCCGAGCAGCCACGCACTAATGGATAAGGGCTGAAAGCATCTAAGCCCGAAACCAAACCTGAAAAGAGACTTCTCTAAGGATACTTGTAGAAGACAAGTTTGATAGAGTCGGGATGTACGCACCAAGGCAACGAGGTGTTCAGTCCGCGGCTACTAACATCCGTATCAGATTGGTCTTGCTATAGTAGGATCACTGGATGTACGAGCCGACTTCGGTCGGTTCAATTCAGGCGATATCTGGGTCGTACGTTAATACATGGAAAATAAACGAGCACATCGGCCATAGCGGCGGGGCAACTCCTGTACCCATTCCGAACACAGAAGATAAGCCCGCCCGCGTTTGTGGCGTGTACTGTGGTGCGCGAGCCCATGGGAATCCACAAACGCTGATGTGCTCGATTACGGTTTTATATGTAATATTGCAGAATCAAGGAGGGTGAATTTGTCAATAAAGTTAGTTGAAAGAGTTAACGGACTTAATCATAACAGAATCATTTTATTTATGAGATTTGTTCTTCTGACCAGTATTCCCTACTCAACTTTATTCACCACTTTAGTCGTGCGCAGTCCCAAATGTTTTGACTTTATATACTCCCCCTCATTTTCTAATTTTTCTCATAATCTTGCCTCCATCCGCTTGAGGAAGACGTTCAGCTTACATCCATCCGGAAGTCTTGACCAAAATGCATTCTCCGGCGTCTGAAGATAATTTTGTATCCAGGCTTTCATGGTATCGTACTATGTTGTACCATTTTACAAAATCTGCAAAACTCTTGAATTTCATTCGTTGTTTTTCGTACAAATCGTACCATTTTTCGACCTTTCCATTAGTCTACGGATGTTTAACCATTGCTTTGATGTGCTTTATGCCGTGCCCTTTCAGGAATGCCCCGGACTTGCAGTCCGAGCGGTGGCACGGTCTGGGTGGGGGGTGCCACGATTAACGTAGAGGTCAAGACATCCCTATCGCGGGTAATGCGTTACCGACACCTCGCGGTAGCAGCGATACCGCAACCTTGATATGCACATCTCCCGATGTCGTCAGACAGAGGCGTTTATTTGACCGAATTTGACATACACGTTGGCTACACACACATCAAAAATCCGATCGCGCTTGCACCGATGGCAGGCATCACAAACATCGATTTTGTCAGGGATCACGCAATGAGCGCAGGGCTTGCCGTGATCGGCGGATACAATCTGGACGATGCGACAAACGAGGCAGCGAGAAGTATCAACGAGCGCGGGCGTGCTGAATTTGTGACACCCGAGCCGATTGAACATCTGCGAAGCGAACTCGAGCGCTTGGAAGGAATGGAGGACCCCCCTACAATCGCACTCAACGTCAGAAGCACTGAGATTATGCCGCTAATGGGGGCGGCACTTCTTGCAAAGGAGTATGGCGCGATCCTTGAGATCGATTGCCATTGCAGACAGCCGGAGATGACAGATATCGGCGTGGGCGAACCTCTTCTTCACGATTTGCAGAAACTTGGATCGATCATCTCGAAGATTAAGAAGACCGGGGCTGTCCTCTCTGTAAAGACCAGATCCGGAATCGTTGACGACCGCGAACTTGCAGTGGCTATCGAGGAGGCAGGCGCGGATATGATTCACATCGATGCCATGGAACCTGGATACGGCGCTGACTATAATGCGATCAAGGCGGTAAGAAATGCCACCGATCTCTTCATCATAGGCAACAATTCAGTCACGGATTTCAGAAGCGCAAAGGATATGTTCGGATACGGTGCTGACATGGTCTCGCTTGCGCGAGCCGTGCCCAAGATTCCAGGAGTTATAGATGACCTTGTCAGCTCTGTCACTACCTTTCAGAAGCAGACCGGTTGGTACAATGCACCAAAGCACATCTGCAGCGGAGGGGACGAACGGGCACTCACGTTCTGCTGCCTTCCTGTCAAGCGGTGTGCTCTCATGCGGGTGCTCCGCAGGTACGGGATGACGCCGCAGGAGTTTGCAGATTTGAAGGTCGAACTCTCACGCGGAACACCGCTCGAACTTGGGGATAACACATGCTTCGGGACGCTGATATGGTGCTGCAAACTCACAAAACCGTGCTTCATGCGGGACGCTGTGCTCGGTCAGATCGGCATTTCAGGAGTTGAGTATATGAAACTCAAGAAACGTCTCTCTGAAGGTATTTTGGAGCGCCTCAGAAACTCCCAATCTCAGCCGCCGTGAACGACCATCACCGGAATGGTGGACGTGTGGACGACCTTGGTGGCAACGCTTCCGACAAGGATTCGATCAAGTCCGGTCTTGCCAAGCGTCCCCATCACGATCAGGTCGATCTCGTTCTCCTGTGCATAGAGAACAATCTCGCTCGCAGGATGCCCTTCCAGAATGCTGCACCGGGTGGGTACGCCGGATTCCGTGCCCTGATCTTCCACGTGCTTCAGAGCCTCACTACCTTCTGCGCGTATCAGTTCGTACATGCTCTCCCACGCAGCATCCATCGGCAGTGTTGCAAACGCGCCTGCATCAAGGACGTATACAGCGTGAACATCCGCCTCTGCGATGCGGGCAAGTTCGATGCCGTAGTCAACCGCCTTTTTGGTGTTCTCTGAGCCGTCGGTCGCGATCAGGATCTTTTTGTATAATTCACTCTCCATAAGATCATCTCATCTACCGGATTGCCGTGGAATGAGATAAGGTTTTGTGTTGAGGGGCGGGAGAGCATTTAATGATCCGGGAGTGCGAAGTCGTTTTGGGTAGCGGATTTCACTCGATCACAGGGTTGCAGACTTTGTTATACTGATTGTTTGAACATTTTGGACACGTCTGAAAATATAGTGATACATTACCCAGGTTTCAGACAGTGCCTATTCCAGCTAAAGAACTGATCGACTTTCCAGAACCCGACCTGACCATTGAGACGATATCAAAAGTCGTATACTTTATCTCTTGAATCTATCTTGATAACGACTATGAGGCGATTTGTATAATCAACTCTGTAAAGAATGCGAAACTTCCCAGCTCTGATTCTGAATAATTTTTCCGCATGTCCCATAATTCTTTTCGAATTATGCGGAATCGGATCGTCTGTAAGCTTTTCAATCGCTTCGATAATTCGTGATGTAGTACTGGTATCTGTTTTTTTAAGAAATTTCTGTGCAGGGACGTCAAGTAAAATCTCAAATATATCATAAACCCTGCTGTTTCTTAAAATCTGTTAGAGATATCAGTTTTCCTTCTTTCTCGTGTATCAGACTTTCACGTACAAGTTGTCTTTCCTCTTCGCTGATAATAGAATCTACATCTACCATATGTTCTTTTATCTCGTTTAATTCGGCTTTGATAAATATAAGCTCGTCAAAAATTCTACTACTCAGGTCTATTTCAGACATCTGATTACCACTCTGCTATCGCCATTACTTAAAGATAACCGCAATCATGGCAATTTGGATTGGAGCAAAACATCGCAACATTTGATCTTCCTCAGATTCTATAACCATATCAAACCATGGATTATGATGTCGTTGTGGTCGGCGCCGGACCTGCCGGCTGTCTGGCAGCGAAGTACGCCGCAAAAAACGGAGCGAAAACGCTAATCATCGAGGAACACGCATCCATCGGGTCGCCTGTGCAGTGCGCAGGTCTACTGAGCACGAACGCGATCCGGGAGTGCGAAGTCGTTCCGGATAGCGGATTTCACCCGATCACAGGCGCGTTTGTGTATGCGCCTGACCGGCGGCGGATCCGCATATCAGGCAGCGAGATCAAGGCGTACGTGGTCGATCGGAGAATCTTTGACCGCACGCTCGCAGAGAATGCGATCCGGTCCGGCGCAGATATCCTCCTGCGCACGCGGGCTGTCGGTATCGATATCGGCAGGGGGGCATACGGGCGTGGGCGCCGGAGGATTCTCCACGTCGTGATCGAAGGCGAGCCGGACGTGATCGAGGCTGATGTGGTCATCGGGGCGGATGGGGTACAGAGCCACATCGCACGGTGGGCTGGTCTCGATACGCCAGACACGATTCTCTCTGGCGCACAGGTCAGCACGGTCTACGACTTCGAGGATCCTCAATTTGTCGAGATATTTCCGGGATCGTGTGCTCCCGGGTTCTTTGCATGGGCGATCCCGTACCATGGCAGCGCACGCATCGGGCTTGCAGTCCGACCGGGATTTGGATCGGGCGTGGGGCACGGGTCTGCATGGGCTCATCTGAAACGGCTGATCGCAGAGCACCCGGTCGTATCTGAAAGGTGCGCTCCCGGCATCACGTGTATCGTGATTGGTGGGATCCCGATCAGCGTGCCACAGCAAACGGCAGCCGATGGTCTGCTGATCGTTGGCGATGCCGCGGGGCAGGTCAAGCCGACGTCAGGCGGAGGCGTGTATCCCGGGGCTGTGTGCGCAAAGATCGCGGGGAAGATAGCAGCAGACGCTGTTCTGGAAGGGGATACGTCTGTCAGGCGACTCTCCGAATACGATAAACTCTGGAGAGCCCGGATCGGAGGGGAACTTGCGATCGGAAGGAGGATTAATGAATGGATGACACGTCTTTCTGATTCCGAGATCAATCGGTTGGTTGGGGTGCTGGATGACGATGAACTACTGGACCTGATCACGAGATACGGGGATATGGATCATCCGTCTGTTGTCGTCCGGAAACTCCTGATGAACAGGAAAAGCATGGGTGCTTTTCTGAAGATGGCTCTTATGAGGTGAGGCGGGTCAACCTGCCTCTGGTGGTTCGGATCAGGTTTATGAAGAGAAGAATCACATTACCGATCAGTATACCTTCGAAGGAGTGCGCATAATGCAGGTCTTACATGCAATCTGGAACGGTGATGAACTGTGCTTATGGGCGGAGACGTCCGCGCTGCCACTGACCGCCCCGCCCCGCCGCGGAAGACCGCCGAAAAATCCAAAGCCCAGGACTCACCCATTCTCTCTTCCTGCTGATGTGCTAAGTGAGATCGTCGAAAGCACCTTCGGGCAGACCCCATCTGGAATCGGGACGATGCCGCTTCTCCTCCCCACGACACAGAGAGGTCCGCTGCCATCACCATGGCTTGTCCGGGAGGAGGAGTACGACCACGGGAAGGCGACCGCACTTGCCGGATGGAATGTCGAGACGCTAATATTTGACCCAGGGATGGCGTTTGATCTCTTACTCGATCTACCAGCCAGCCCGCCCCACGGCATCGCCTTTGGGAGTTCACTTCGGTTCTGGACCGAAGCAGCGCTATTTTCGCTTGCGCTTATCACGGAAGAACAGTTCGTACCCACAATCAGAGAGAATGCCGCGGTCTGGACCGCGGTGATCGCCGGAGATGACGTGGAACGGGTGCGAACACTCGCAGATGCGATGCCCGCGTACTGCCGGGCACTCATCATCCAGAAGGAGGGCAGCCCATACGCACAGGATACGCCACCACGACGCATGATTCGGAGTTTCATCGACCGAACCGTTGACGTGTTCGTGCGCAGGAGCCTTTGCTCCACATCACTGATCCCGCCTCGCCGTGGTCGCCGCCCCAGAATTACCCCGATGCCGGAGCGGTTCCTATCAGCACTGTCGGCTGGGAATCCCGCGCTCGATGCACCAACCGAGGATGTGGCATCATTCTCTGGTGAGTTGCAGGAGTGGCTCACCGGGCTCCAGCCAGCCATACCATCTGCGCCATTCCGCACGTGTTTCCGGCTTGATGCGCCACCGGATCCTGATGAGTGGGAGTATGAGGAAATGGATGGTGGCGATTATGATGGTGAGACTGGTGGTGAGACTGGTGGTGGCGATGAAACTCGTGACAGGGAACAGGGGCGGGACCGGGGTATGTGGAGTCTCGGTTTCTTCCTCCAGGCGAAGGATGACCCGAGTCTGCTGATTCCTGCGGATAAGGTATGGAAGACACGGTCGGAAACACTCACGTTTCTCAAACGAAAGTTCAAAAACCCGCAGGAGCAGTTGCTTGCCGACCTTGGCAGAGCTTCTCAGACATACCCCCCAATCGAGAGGAGTCTGCAGGATGCATGCCCTGTGGGGTTTGATATGGCTGCCGGGCAGGCGTATTCCTTCCTGCGGGAGTTTGCCCCTCTTCTTGAGCAGAACGGTTTCGGAGTCCTTCTCCCGCCATGGTGGGATAAACCGGGCGCACGTCTCGGCGTCAAATTAAAGATCAAGACACCGTCTCCGGTGCAGGGGGGTGGCATCGGTTCAGGGCATTTCAGCGTCAAATCGATCATGTCTTACGACTGGGAGGTAGCGATCGGAGATAAAACGCTTTCTATGGATGAATTTAAGCATTTAGCCAGTTTAAAGATCCCGCTTGTCCAGGTACGTGGTGAGTGGGTGGAGCTGCGGGCTGAGGATATCGAGACCGCGATCAATTTCTTCGAAAAGAAGCACAAAGAGCGCGAGATTACGCTTGGCGAAGCGATGCGCCTCGGGCTTGGTGCTGCCGATGCCGGGGAGGAGATCGGGCTTCCGGTCGTGGGAGTCGAGACAGAGGGCTGGCTTAAAGAGATGTTAAGCAAATTTTCAGGCGATGATGAGGGGGGTGGGGGAGATGGTGCGAAGATAACACTTGTCGATCAACCCGGCGCGTTTAACGGAGTCCTCCGCCCATATCAGACGAAAGGCGTCTCGTGGCTTGCGTATCTCTGTGGATTTGGTTTTGGCGCATGTCTGGCAGATGATATGGGGCTTGGTAAGACCGTGGAGTTGATCGCATTTCTTCTACACGTTCGCGAGGAGATGGGCGGAGAGGGGAAAACCCCTGATCCGACACTCCTGATCTGCCCAATGTCGGTCGTCGGCAACTGGCGAAAGGAGGTAGAGCGGTTCGCACCAACCCTGAAAGTGATGATCCATCACGGCGCTGACCGGCTCGCTGGCAGTGCATTTTCAGAGGGGGCAGAGAAGCACGATCTCGTGATCAGTACATACTCACTGGCGCATCGGGACGAAGAGGCGTTATCACAGGTTCACTGGCGGCACATAGTCCTCGATGAAGCGCAGAATATCAAGAATCCCGCTGCCAAGCAGACGCAGGCGATAAAGAGGATCAAAGCCGATCACACGATTGCGCTCACAGGAACGCCTGTTGAGAACCGGCTATCAGATCTCTGGTCGATCATGGACTTCTTAAACCGCGGATACCTTGGATCCGCACAGGCATTTCGTAAGAGTTTCGCAATACCTATCGAGAAGTATCGGGACGAGGCGCGTGCAGATGTGCTCAGGCGCATAATCCAGCCATTCGTCCTGAGGCGTCTGAAGACCGATCCCCTGATAATACAGGACCTGCCTGAGAAGGTGGAGGCGAAGGTCTACCACAACCTGACGCACGAGCAGGCATCGCTCTACGAAGCCGTGGTTGCGGAGATGCTCGATAAGCTCGAGTACTCTGACGGAATCGAGCGAAAGGGGATTGTGCTTGCAACGCTTACAAAACTCAAGCAGATCTGCAATCATCCAGCACTCTTTCTCCAGGATGGAAGCCCCCTAAAGGCGCGATCAGGAAAACTGACGCGCCTTGGTGAGATGCTTGATGAGGTGCTTTCCGAGGGCGACAAAGCACTGATCTTCACACAGTTTGCAGGAATGGGCGCCATGCTGCGCCACCATCTGCAGGAACGGTTCGATTGCGAGGTGCTATTCCTGCACGGCGGAACACCAAGGAAACAGCGGGACGAGATGATCCAGCGGTTCCAACAGGACGAGCACGGACCGCGGCTCTTTGTTCTATCACTCAAGGCAGGCGGGTTCGGGCTCAACCTCACAGCCGCAAACCATGTCTTCCACTTCGACCGCTGGTGGAACCCTGCTGTTGAGAATCAGGCAACAGACCGCGTCTTCCGTATTGGGCAGACAAAGAACGTCTTCGCACACAAGTTCGTCTGCATCGGAACGCTCGAAGAGCGGATAGACCGGATGATAGAGGAGAAGAAAGCGCTTGCAGACGCCATCGTCGGTACTGGCGAGGCGTGGATCACCGAACTATCTACCGACGAACTCAAGGATATCTTCACACTGAGCCGTGATGCCGCCCTTGCAGGAGGCGATTAACGATGGTGAGATGGGGCTACTGGGAATATTACAAGCCCGAAAAGCCAAAAGAGGTGAAGAACGGCATAAAGGCAAAGAGCAAGCGGGGCGAGATCGGAACGACGTGGTGGTCGAAACGCTGGATCGCTGTTCTCGAATCATTCAGTATGGGGACAAGACTGACCCGCGGACGCTCTTATGCGAGGAAGGGGCA
>DAOURL010000249.1 GCA_030625165.1 Methanosarcinales archaeon
GACGCGGATGCGTGCGCGATCTGGATCACAGGGCTTCCCGGAAGCGGAAAGACCACGATTGCGGAGAAGGTGGCAGGAACGCTCGGTGCAAAGCATCTCCAGCTGGACCGGGTGCGGAAGGTCATAACACCAGATCCCGACTACAGTGATAAGGAGCGTGGAATCGTGTATGCGTCGCTTGCGTACATGGCGTACCTGCTCGTGGACTCGAGGGTTTCGGTGGTCATCGATGCGACCGCAAACAGACGCGAGTACCGTGATCTTGCACGAAAACTGATCCCGCGATTTATCGAGGTGTATGTCGAGTGCCCGATCGAGGTGTGCATGGAGCGGGAGCGGGTCAGGGACACAGGATATGCGCCAGCCAAGATCTATGCGGGCGCAGGGAAAGGCGGAACCGTGCCGGGCGTGGATGTCGATTACGAGGCGCCGTTACGCCCGGAAGTCGTGGTGCGGAGCGATCTTATGGACGCGGACGGGTGCGCGGATCAGATCGTCGGATATGCCAGGGAACGCAAGTCCGCTGCCATAGACTCGTCCCGGATGCCGGTGATGTGAAGCCCGTTTTTCGAGATTTCGCAGATGCGGGGTTCTCTGCCTACCCGAGTAGTTACGATGAGTATAAGAATTAAATTGTCGAGACCGTAGTTAAGTAACCCGTTTCACGTATTTCCTGACGAGGTCGAGCATCTTTTCACTTTCCGGGACCGCATCCCGGATCTCGTCGATCATCTTTAGAATAACAGGCGACTGCAACCGATCCCTAAGATCGTGGAGGTATGGGGCACACGGTCTTCCGCCGGCAGTGTGGAACCGCATGATCTCATCAGGGGATGCCGGCTTAACCGGATCATCGATATGCGGAGACCTATCGATCGCATACACCGCGCCACCACCGCCATCCGAAAGCGTTCCAAGCCCGTGCACGGTGCAGTAACTGTTCTTATAGTCCTCGATGTATGGCTGGTACTTGATTTTTTTATCCTGCGATAGATAGCCAACCATATCATCCTTAACCGAATGCGATACTCCAGTGACGACCCCGATGATCGTGGCGTCTGACGTTGATATCGAAACAAACTGCCCGGCAAACCCACTATTCTCGTCACATAATTTAACGGTGTATGTGTCAGCCGACGCCACATGGATAATATCTCCCAATCGCATGAGATGAAGTTGTCCTGTATCGGTATTAAATTTGAGCAATCATGAGGTGACCTGTGCAGATCGATGCTGTCACTCGCTCTCCCGCATCCAAAAACTCGACGGGACTCCCTATTGTTTTCGGTGATCTGCCTTTGGCATCAGGCACCAGTTTCATCTCGTCCTAATAGAACGCCTCTACT